>CANJDH010000006.1 GCA_947473125.1 Burkholderiales bacterium | reverse complement strand
ATGGAAACTCTCCTATGTCAATTCAGAACGACGGACGGTGACATCAGCCCGTTTGCGGATGCCGGGTTGCAGTTCGGTGCCGAGGCCAGGCTTGGTCATCAGGTGCGCAAAGCCGTTTTCAATGCGCGGCAATGCCGTCACCAACTCGGCATACCAGCCGGTGTAATAGGCGCGCACCACTTCCTGGAAAATAGCGTTGGGTGCATTGAGTGCCAGCGCCAGCGATGCGATCAGCACCACCGGACCGGTGCAGTCATGCGGCGCCATCGGGCGCTGATAGGTTTCGGCTTGGGTGGCGATTTTTTTCGATTCAGTCAGCCCCCCACACCAGGAGAGATCGATCATCACGTAATCGACCGCATCTTTCTCGAGGAGCTCGCGAAAGCCGTAGCGCGTGGCCAGGGTCTCGCTGGCGCAGACGCGCATGCCCGACTGCCGCCTGTAGTCGGCCAGCGCCGATGCGTTGACCATCTTGATCGGATCTTCCATCCAGAAGATGCCGACATCGCGCAGGGCTGCCGCAATCTCCAGCGCCGCCGGCAGGCTCCAGATCGAATGCAGTTCGCACATGAGGTCCATGCGATCGCCAACGGCGTCGCGAATCGCCTTGAACGGCGCGACCCCCTTGGCCAGGTCGGCGCGCGAAATGGACGTACCCCGGTTGATCTCGGCGAGCGGGTCGAACGGCCAGATCTTCATGGCCGAAATGCCCATTTCGAGCAGCGAGTGCGCCAATTGCGCGGGCCGCTTCATGAAGGCAATCTGGTCCTCGTAAGGACCTTCGGCACTTGCTTCATCGGACGTGGCGTCAATCAAGCGTCGCCCGCCGCGGGCGTTATACGTGTATCCCGCACAGGTGTTGTAGACACGAATCCTGTCACGCACCGCACCACCGAGCAACTGGGTGACCGACTGGTTGGTGGCCTTGCCCCAAATGTCCCACAGCGCGATATCGATCGCGCTGGCGCCACGTGTCTCGGCCCCGCTACTCGCGAACCCCAGGTAGCCATTGAGCATGTAGTGGCTGTGGGCTTCGATCGCGCACGGATCTTTGCCGAGCAAATACGGCGCAATGCCTTCATGGATGTGCGCCGCCACGGCTTGGGGCCCGCGAAAGGTTTCACCCAGCCCGACGATGCCCTCGTCTGTATGGATTTCGACGAACGTGATGTTGGGATAGGCGCCGACGTGAATCGTGTCAATGGCGGTGATGTGCATGGTGCGGCCGACTCGTTGAGGTCACAAAAAGGGGGCGGCCCTTCGACCACCCCCGCATATCACTCACTCCAATGGTTACGTAGCTCTCAGGTGTAGTAGCGCTTGGCACGCTTCTCGGCGGTCTCGGCCGCCTGCTTGGCGGTCGCCTGCCCGGTACACACCGAGGCGAACATGTCGACCACGATCCAGTCAGCGAGGCAAGCTGCCGAGGCATACCCCATACCACCGGCGTAGCCGTGCGGCTGCAGGCGCTCGACCACGCCCTTGAAGGGCGCGTACTTCGGGTCGTCGTTCCAGAACTTGTTGTCGTTGTAGGCCTTGAGCGGGTGGCTGATGTAACCGAGCGAGGCGGCTTGCCAGGGCTCGTATTGCTCCTTCTCCCACATGAAGCGCAGGAATTCCTTCGCGGCATTCGGATATTTGCTGTACTTGAACGCCATCGCCTGGGTGAGCAGGTGCAGCTCGGTGGGCCGCCCGATCGGGCCGATCGGCATCGGTGCGTGATTCATGTCCGCGACAACCGCCTTTTTGGCCGCATCAGTCGAGTTCTTGCCCGCGTAATAGATCGAGATACCGTTCGAAGTCAGGCTGATCTTGCCCTCCAGGAAGGCATTGTTGTTCGACACGCCGCTCCACGCCGCCGTACCTTCGATGAAGGTCTTGTGCAGCTGCTGCATGTATTCGATCGCCTTGACGGTCTCGGGTGAATTGATGGTGACCTTGTTCTTGTCGTCGACCAGCTTGCCGCCAAAGCCCCACAGGATGTTGTGCATCCACGTTTCCGAGTCGCCGGTAGCATGTGAAATCGCGAACCCGGCCGGCTTGTTGATCTTCTGCAAACCCTGGCACAGCTTGAGGTAGTCGTCGAAGTTGGTCGGCACGGAATTGAAGCCGGCTTCCTTGATCGACGATATGCGGTAATTGAGCAGCGCGCCGCCGGCGCCCAAGGGCAGGCCGATCCAGCGCCCCTTGGCGGTGGTGGCGTAAGCGCGTGCGGCGGGGAACCAGCCGCCGTATTTCTTGCCGAGGTAATCGGCCAGGTCGGTCAGGTCGATCAGTTTTTCAGGGTACAGGTGCGGGTCATCAAGCCAGCCGACGATGATGTCCGGGCCGGCACCGACATTGGCCGCCACGGCAGCCTTGGGGCGCACGTCCTCCCAGCCTTCATGGTCGGTGCGCACTTCAATGCCGTATTTCTCGCTGAATTTTTTGGTATTGGCCATCCACACGTCTTCGTCGGCCTGCACGAAGCGCTTCCAGCGCAACACGCGCAGCTTGGCGCCCTTCTCCGGCTTGAAGCTGGTTTGCGCCTGCGAGCCCTTGACCCAGAACATCGGGCTTGCCGCCGCGATCGATGCCGATGCACCGAGGCCGCCAATGACCTTGCGCCGTTTTTCGTTAAGCATGTCTCTCTCCTTTGGTTTGACTACAACGTGAATGTTTTTGCTCTTGTATAAAACGCGGTAATGCCGTGCTTCAGGATGGCAGGCGGTTCCACAAAGCGCGCACCATGTCTTTCATCATAATCGCTTCCTGCCAGCGATCCGATAGTTCATAACCGTCAGGGCCGGTCATCGCGTATTCCCTCGGCCCCATCTCGCACAGAAAGGTCAGGGTCGCATCCCCGCCCGCCTTGTTCTTCCACTGGCGAAAGCCATATTCCCACCAGCCCATGAACAGGTCGACCCAGTCTTTCTGGTGCGCAAAGCTGATCTGCACCTGGATCTGCTCGCGGCTCGCGACGCGCCCGTGGAAGCCCCAGCAGTTGTCGAGGATGCGGTGCATCAGCGCGTGGTTTTCCTCGCTGATCGGCCAGGCGAATTCGCGCCCGACAACGTAATGCGACAGATCGCCGGTCAGGCGCAGATCTGGAAAACAGTCGAGCAGGTGCAGGGTGAAAAACAGGTCGGTGGTCATGCGATCGCGATGCGTTTCGATCTGCAAGGTGATGCCCGCATCCGCCGCCAGGCGCCGCCAACCTTCGATATAGGGGATGCACTCCTCGAGCCGATGGGGCCTGACGTCGGGCTGCAGGTTGATATGGTCGGCGCCCATCTCCTGTACGTGCTCGATGATCGGCTTGAGGTCGTCGACGGTCTTCGGATAGCACTGCGCCTGCCAGCTCATGCCATGGGCGCGCAGAAAGTCGGTGACGGTTTTTGCGTATTGCCGGTCGAAGAAGCGCACGCCGGCGCCGTCGAAGCCGGCGTCCCGGATCATCGCGAGCTTTTCGTCAAGCGTCCATTCGAGGCCATCCGGGCGACGCCGCTCCATCGCCCAGAGGGATTGGTACACCAGGAATTGCTGCGCCACCTTTTGCGCGCTCAAAACATCACGACGCTGCGAATCGATTCACCCGAATGCATCAGGTCGAAGCCGCGGTTGATGTCCTGCAGGGGCATGGTGTGGGTGATCAGGTCGTCGATGTTGATCTTGCCATCCATGTACCAGTCGACGATTTTGGGCACGTCGGTACGGCCGCGCGCGCCACCGAAAGCGGTTCCCTTCCAGGTACGCCCGGTAACGAGTTGGAACGGGCGTGTCTTGATTTCCTGGCCGGCCCCGGCGACACCGATGATGACCGACACGCCCCATCCACGATGGCAGCACTCCAGCGCCTGGCGCATCACGTCAACGTTGCCGATGCATTCAAAGCTGTAGTCGGCGCCGCCACCGGTTAGCTCAACCAGGTGCGCAACCAGATCGCCGCCGACTTCCTTGGGATTGACAAAATGCGTCATGCCGAACTTCTCGGCCAGGGGCTTGCGGGACGGGTTCAGATCGACGCCGACAATCATGTTGGCGCCGGCGAGGCGCGCACCCTGTACCACATTGAGGCCAATCCCGCCCAGACCAAATACCACCACGTTGGCGCCCGGCTCCACCTTTGCCGTGTTGATCACCGCGCCGATGCCGGTGGTGACGCCGCAGCCAATGTAGCAAACCTTGTCGAACGGCGCATCTTCACGAATCTTCGCCAGGGCAATTTCGGGCAACACGGTGTAATTGGCAAAGGTCGAACAACCCATGTAGTGGTGTATTTTCTTGCCGCCGATGGAGAAGCGGCTGGTGCCGTCCGGCATCACACCCTTGCCCTGCGTGCCGCGAATCGCCGTGCATAAATTGGTCTTGCGCGAGAGGCACGACTTGCATTGGCGGCATTCCGGCGTGTACAGCGGAATCACGTGGTCGCCCTTTTTAAGGGAGGTGACGCCGGGCCCGATGTCGACCACCACACCCGCGCCCTCGTGGCCGAATATCGCCGGAAACAGGCCTTCCGGGTCTGCGCCAGAACGTGTGAATTCATCGGTGTGGCAAATCCCCGTAGCCTTGATCTCGACCAGCACTTCGCCGGCCTTGGGGCCTTCGAGCTGAACCGTTTCAATCACCAGCGGCTTGCCGGCCTCATAGGACACGGCGGCACGTACATCCATCAATTTCTCCAGAAGTGAGTTTCAGGCGCAAGGATAGCCTAACCCGGATCAGGTCGTCGCGGTCTTCTTGCCACCCTCTTCAACAAAGCCAAAGTAGCGCTTGCCGGCCGTCTGGTTCTCGTAAATCGAGCCCTGGTTTTTTGCCGGCGGCAGCGGCATGCGAATCGGCGTATCGACCACGCGCGGCACGATAGTCTCTTCACCGCAAATCAGTCGTTGCTCGAAGGCCTGCCAGTCGGTTTTGCCGACTGCCATGAGCGGATATGCATCCGCGGCGGTCATTTCATAAAGCAGCAGGCCGCGCGACTTGTTTGACGTGTTTTGTGCCGAACCATGGATGGTGCGCACGTGGTGAAACGAGACTGAACCCGCAGGCCCTTCGCAGGGCACGGCCTTTGAAAAATCCACACCGCAGATGTCGGGATCCATGGCGCCGCAAAAATGGCCATCCGGACCGTGGTGGTCGTAGGTCGGCCCCTTGTGGGTGCCCGGAATCACATACATCGCGCCGTTCTCCACGGTGGTGTCGTCCAGCATCACGCCCACGGCGAGAATGTCGTCGTTGGTGTGCGGGTAAAACGCCCAGTCCTGGTGCCACTCCACGGGTGAGCCGAAATGCGGCGCCTTGAGGTTGAGCTTCGAGCCGTGCAGGCGCACGCTTTCACCCAGCAGGTCTTGCAGGATGCCGACCAGCTTGGGCGTGTACATGAAGTCCTTGAATACCGGGTCGACTTCGTGCGGCTTTTTGATGCGCCGCACGCGCGGGTCGCCACCGCTGTGCCCCGGCTCGAGATCGTAAATGTCGTCGTGGCTGGCAACAGCCCGCGACTTTTCGACCAGCTCGGCCAGCACGTTCTTCATGCGCTGACGCATGACGTCGTCGAGCACGCCTTCGACGATCAGGTAACCATCGGCGTGGTAGCGGTCAATCTGCTGCTGCGAAAGCACATGTGGCATGTTCACTCTCCTTCAGAAAAAAACGTGATGCAAAACACCCAACCATCGGCACTCAATCGACCTGCGCCCCGGACGCGCGCACCGCCTTGCCCCATTTTTCGACTTCGTTCTTGACGAACGCCTTCATCTGCTCGGGGGTGCCAGGAGCGGCATCGAGCCCCAGCCCGGCAAAGCGCTCCTTGACGTCGGGCATCTGCACCACCTTCTGCATGGCCGCATTGATCTTGGCAACGATATCGGCCGGCATGTTGGGCGGCCCGCTGATGCCGGTCCAGGACTCCGCCTCGAAGCCGGGAAACCCCTGTTCGGCCACCGTCGGCACGTCCGGCAGCGCGGCGCGTCGTGTCAGACTGGTGACGGCCAGAGCGCGCATCTTTCCTGATTTGACATGCGGCACGGCTGAATCGAAGTTGATGAACATCATCGGCACCTGCCCGGACATCAGGTCGAGCATGGCCGGCGCCCCGCCGCGATACGGAATGTGGGTGATGAACACGCCGGCGGCGGTTTTGAGCATTTCCATCGACAGGTGGTTCGAAGCGCCGCTCCCGGTTGATGCATAGTTGAGGCGCCCCGGTTGTGTCTTGGCAAGCGCCAGCAGCTCGCGCAGGTTGTTGGCCGGAAAAGACGGGTTGACCACCAGCGCGTTGGGACCCTTGGCAATCATCGCAATGTGGGTCAGGCCCTCGACAATGTCGTATGGCATGTTGCGATACAGGCTGGCATTGATGCCCTGGCTGCCCACGCCGGAGATCAACAGCGTGTATCCGTCCGGCGGCGCCTTGGAGACAAAATCGGAGCCGATGTTGCCATTGGCACCGGCGCGATTTTCAACGATGACCGGTTGCCCGAGGATCTCGGCCAGCTTCTGCCCCGCCAGGCGGCCCATGTTGTCGGTGGTGCCGGCGGCAGGCATCGGCACGATCAGCCTGATCGGCTTGCCGGGCCAGACCTGCGCTTGCGCGAGCGGCGACGCCGACACCAGCGCTGCCATGGCACACCAGGCGGCAACCCGCTTCGAACACAAGGCATGCAAAACGCTGATCATCAATCACGGCTCCAAGGCGCTTGCTCATCGCCCCAAACTGCGGCACACTGCAGGCATCATGTTAGCGCTAACATCGCGCGTTAAAACTTTAACCTGCACCCGCCCCTGATGTCAATCGAAAAACTCGATACCCAGCGTAAACGACGCGCCTCGGCCGTCGGTAGCCGCATGGAAGACGTCGCTTCCCTGGCCGGCGTGTCGATGATCACGGTGTCGCGCGCGATCAATACCCCCGACAAGGTGTCGCTTGCCACGCGCAAGCGTGTCGAAGCGGCGATCCGCAAATGCGGCTACGTCCCCAATCTCACCGCAGGCAGCCTGGCATCCAACAAGAGCCGCATCGTCGCCGCGATCGTGCCGACCATCGACAATTCCATTTTTGCGGAAACCATTCGCGGGCTGTCCGAGACTCTCGCGGCGGGCGGCTACCAGCTGCTGCTGGGCCAGACCGGCTACGACGAACACAACGAGGAGGCCATGGTGGCCGCCTTTCTCGGCCGACGCGTCGACGGCATTGTCGTCACCGGTATCGACCATTCCGCACTCACCCGCAAGCGCCTGCGGCAAGCTGGCATTCCGGTGGTCGAAACCTGGGACCTGACTGACCGCCCCATCGACATGGTGGCCGGTTTTTCCAACGTCGGCGCAGGACATGCGATGGCGCGCTATCTTTTGGCAAAAGGCCACCGGCGCTTGGGATTTGCCGGTGGCGCCGACGGCCGCACGCGCGCACGTCTGACAGGCTTCATGGCCGCCATCCATGCCACGCGTGGGGCGCATTTGCAGCAGGTACTGTTACCTGCGGGAACATCGTTTCACGGCGGGCGCGAAGCCCTGGCAGCGCTGCTCGACCTGGACTCGAGTCTTGATGCCGTTTTCCTGAGCAATGATGCCCTGGCCGTAGGCGCGTTGATGGAGTGTGCGCGGCGCCGGATCCGCGTACCGCAGGAGCTGGCGATTGCCGGATTTGCCGACCTCGATATCGCCGCAGAGATCGAACCGGCACTGACGACGGTTCAGGTAGGGTCACGCAAGATCGGCGAGCAAGCCGGACAGATGTTGCTGGCCAGGCTTGCCGGGCAGACCGTCAACAACCCGATTCGGGATCTCGGGTTTGCGGTCGTGCCGCGTGCCAGCGCCTGAATCGCGTCGCGGTCGCAGCGACGCCGCCTTTACTCCTTGACTGCGCCGGTCATGCCTGCGACGTAATACTCGACAAAGAACGAGTACAGGATGGCGACCGGGATGGAACCGAACAAGGCGCCCGCCATCAGCGATCCCCAATGATAAACGTCGCCATCGACCAGCTCGGTAATCACACCCACCGGCACGGTCTTGACCTCCGACGAAGAAATGAACGTCAAGGCGTAGATAAACTCGTTCCACGACAGCGTAAACGCAAAGATGCCGGCCGAGATGAGGCCTGGCACCGCCAGCGGCAACACAATCTTGATGAGAATCTCCAGGCGTGTCGCACCGTCGATCAAGGCGCACTCTTCAAGTTCGTAGGGAATCGACTTGAAATACCCCATCAGCAGCCAGGTACAAAACGGGATCAGGAAGGTCGGGTAGGTCAGGATCAGGGCCCAGCGCGTATCAAACAAGTCGAGCTTGAAAACCATGGTTGCGAGCGGGATGAACAGGATCGAGGGGGGCACAAGATAAGCCGCATACACCCCCAGACCGACCCATTTGCTGCCCTTGAAGCGCAACCTCTCGATGGCGTAGGCTGCGAGCACGCTGGCGAACAGCGCGATGCAGGTTGAAGAGACCGAGACAAGCATGGTGTTGAACAGCCACTCCGGGTACGCCGTGTCGAACAGCAGCTTCTTGACGTTCGCCAGAGTCGGATTCGAGACCCAGAACGGGCTGTACTTTTCGTAGTTGTACAGGTCGTCGTTGCCCTTGAACGCGGTGATGGTCATCCAGTAGAAGGGGAACAGCAGGACAAACGTGAATACGGCCAGAGGCGCGTAGACCGTGACGAGTCGGCGCTGGCGTGTCACCAGAAAATCCATCCCGCCTTCGGAATACACCGGCCCGGGAGCTACATTGGTTTTGTCGTTGTCGCTCATGTCAATCCTTGGTTCCTTGTTGCCAGGCGCGACGCTGCAGGCCGAAAAAGCTGATCAGGATCGCGCCGATCAGGAACGGCACCATGGCCATGGCGATCGCCGCCCCTTCGGCCAGTTGCCCGCCGGGAATCGCACGTTGAAACGACAGCGTCGCCATCAGATGCGTTGCATTGACCGGCCCGCCGCGGGTGATCACGTAGATCAGCTGGAAATCGGTAAAAGTGAACAGCACCGAAAACGTCATCACGATGGCAATGATCGGCGTGAGCAAGGGGTAGGTGATGTGGCGGAAACGCTGCCACGGCGAAGCACCGTCGATGGTCGCCGCTTCATACAGGGACGGCGAAATCGTCTGCAGGCCGGCCAGCAGCGAAATGGCCACGAACGGGATGCCGCGCCAGATGTTGGCCGCGATCACCGAGAACCGGGCATTCCAGCCGTCACCGAGAAAATTGATGTATTTGTCGATCAGCCCCGCCTTGACCAGAACCCAGGAGATGATCGAAAACTGGCTGTCGTAGATCCACCAGAACGCGATCGCCGAGAGCGTCGTTGGCACGATCCACGGCAACAGCAGGATGGCGCGCATGAACGATTTGAACTTGATGTTCTCGTTGAGCAGCAGCGCCAGCCACAGCCCGAGAAAAAACTTGAAGAAACTGGCGACCGCCGTGTAGAACACGGTATTGAACACCGACAGCCAGAACACGCTGTCTTCCGCCAGGGACTTGTAATTCTCAAGTCCGACGAACACGCCGTCGCGACCGATCTTGGTATCGGTCAATCCCAACCACATGCCCAGACCGAGCGGATAGGTCAGGAACACAAGCAGGATTGCCGCCGCCGGCAGCATGAAAATAAAGCCCAGCGCGTTGGCGCTGTTGTTGAGACGGCCTAACAGTGACAGGCCCGAACCTTGGGACAACGCGTTCTCCTAAATGCGAACAGACAAGCAAAGCACAACACGGAATACACGACTCGGGCGCGCTGGCCGTCGCCAGCACGGCAAACGACCAAACGCGACCGGCACGGGGGCAGCCCGACGGCGCCGGGCTTACCCCGCCCAGTCAGACCTTGTAGTAGCGCTCTGCGCGCTTTTGCGCGCGCTCGGCAGCCTCCTTGGGCGACTTCTGACCTGACACCGCCTCGGCCACCATGTCGAGCATGATGAAATCGGCAGTCGCCCCTGCAGACGCATAGCCCATCTTCCCCGCATAACCGATTGGACGCATCACCTTGGTCGCATTGCGATACGGCGTGTGCTTGGGATCGACGGTCCAGATCGGATTCTTTTCATACGCCACCAGCGGATGACATACGTAGCCAATCGCCGACTGCATCCAGGGCCCGTACTGTTCCTCTTCCATCATGAAGCGAATGAATTCCTTGGCCGCTTTCGGGTATTTGCTGTACTTGAAGATCATCTGGTTGAAGAACAGGTTCATTTCGGTCGGCACGCCCGCCGGTCCGATCGGCATGTTGGCGTGCTGGATGTCAGCCGCCAGTTCCTTGATCTTCGGGTCGGTGGAGTTCTTGGCCGCGTAATAGATCGAAATGCCGTTGGCCGTCAGGCTGATCTGGCCGTCGAGGAATGCCTTGTTGTTGTTCGGATCCAGCCAGGACAGGGTGCCGGGCACGAACGAGGCATACAGCTCCTTGCCATATTCGAGCGCCTTGATGGTTTCGGGACTATCGATGACTACCTTGTTATTGTTGTCGACCATCTTGCCGCCGAACGCCCATACCAGCCAGAAGGCCCAAGATTGGTCGCCGGTGGCGTGGCCAAGCGCGAAGCCGGGCGGCGTACCCTTGGCCTTGAGCGCCTGGCTCAATTTCAGAAAGCCCGCAGTGTCGCCGGGAAATTTATCGAAACCCGCCGCCTTCATATGGCTCTCACGGTACACCAGGGCGTTGCCAGCGGCACCGAAGGGAATGCCGATCCACTTCTTGCCGTCGGGCTTCAAGTACTGTTCGCAGACCGGGTACCAGCCCCCGTATTTCTTGCCAAGATAGTTCGCCAGATCGGTACAGTCGACCAGCTTCTCCGGATACAGATTGGCGTCGTCATTGGTCGACAGGATGATATCCGGGCCGCTGCCCACGTTGGCGGCGACCGCGGCCTTCGGCCGAACATCTTCCCAGCTTTCATGGTCGACGCGCACTTCGATTCCGGTCTTGGCGGTGAATTTTTTGACATTCGCCAAATAGGTGTCCTCGTCTCCCTGGACGAAGCGCTTCCAGCGCAGCACACGCAATTTGGCGCCCTTCTCGACCGTATTGTTCCATTGCGCGTGCGCGTCCTTGACCCAGATCATCGGGCCGGCTGCGGAAGCGCCCGCGGCAACGGACGTCGACTGGAGGAATTTACGTCGGGTGAAATGTGGCATGTCTATGTTCTCCTTGTTGAAATTGGAAATGCAATCGTGCTCACGAACACTTAAGCAACCAGGCGCACTCCACTGGCTGCATCAAACAAATGGGCGCGGGTCGGGTCGGGCTTCAGGCGGATCATCGCGCCCGGCTTGAAATCGTGGCGTTCACGAAACACGCTGGTTACTTCGACGCCGGCGATCTTGGTAAATACCTGGGTATCAGCGCCGGTCGGCTCCACCACCACGACTTCGGTGGCGACTCCGTCGCTGTCGGTTGCCATGTCGATGTGCTCGGGCCGCGTGCCGTACACGACCTTCTGGCCCTCGACTGCCCTCGCGTTGGTCGGCATCGGCAGCATCGCGCCACCCTCGAGTTCGACCTGGCTGCCTTTGACGGTACCGGGCAAGAAGTTCATCGATGGTGAGCCGATGAAACCGGCCACAAACTGGTTGGCCGGATGGTCGTAGAGCTGCAAGGGCGTGCCGGTCTGCTCGACGATGCCGTCGCGCATCACCACGATCTTGTCGGCCATGGTCATGGCTTCGATCTGGTCGTGCGTCACGTAGATCGAAGTGGTCTTGAGCCGCTGGTGCAATTCCTTGATCTCGGTACGCATCGCGACGCGCAGCTTGGCGTCCAGGTTCGACAAGGGCTCGTCAAACAGGAACACCTGGGGATCGCGCACGATCGCTCGCCCCATCGCTACGCGCTGGCGCTGGCCGCCCGAGAGCTGGCGCGGATAACGGTCGAGCAGCGGCCGCAACCCGAGGATGTCGGCTGCCTTGCCGACGCCGGCCTCGATGGTCGCCTTGTCCTTCTTGGCCAGCATCAGCGAGAATGCCATGTTGTCGCGCACCGTCATGTGCGGGTACAAGGCGTAGTTCTGGAACACCATTGCGATGTCACGCTCTTTCGGCGGCATGTCGTTCACCACTTTTGCGCCGATGCTGATCTGGCCGCCGGAAATTTCCTCCAACCCGGCGATCATGCGCAACAGGGTCGACTTGCCGCAACCCGAAGGCCCGACCAGCACGCAAAATTCCCCGTCATCGATGTCGATCGAGACGCCCTTGATGATATGGGTCTGGCCAAAGTACTTCTGCACCTGGCCGATGGTGACTGATGCCATTCATGCTCCTGAAAAATGACGCTACGAACCCGAGTTGCATTCAGGCTGTCGCCATTTGTTGTTATACAGATGATACCGCTACCATTTTCGCTGCAATGCAGAAGGTGAACAAGCTGCAGCGCAGCATTTCAGTTTTTCCGGGGCAGCGCGCTCTTGCCTACAAATGGCGCCAGACCGGTTTCTTCAATGCGCAGCGCCTCATTCCATTTTGCCATGCGCTCGGAGCGGGCAAAAGAGCCGACCTTGAGCTGGCCGGCGTTCCAGCCGATTGCCAGATGGGTGATTGAGACGTCTTCGGTTTCACCCGAGCGCGCTGACACCAGAGCACTCAAGCCGGAGCGTTTTGCGGCATCGAGCGCCGCTTTGGTCTCGGTCACGGTTCCGGCCTGGTTGAGCTTGATCAGGGCGCTGTTCACCGCGCCGATTCTTGCTGCATGTTCGATGCGTGCCGCATTGGTCACCAGATAGTCGTCACCGATGATCTGGCAGCGGGCACCGTAGCGACGCGTGAATTCCACCAGCCCGGCTTCATCGTCTTCCGCCAGCGGGTCTTCAATCGAGACGATCGGATAAGCGTCGAGCCAGCTGCCGAGCATGTCGATCATCCCAGACGTATCGAGCTGGCGCTTGTCGAGGCCCAGCACATAGCGCCCCGCTCCATGCGCCACGGTACCGAATTCGGATGCGGCAATATCCAGTGAAATCGCCATCGCGTCATGCCCGAATCCGGCGTGCTCGATGGCGCGCGTGAGCATTGTCAGTGCTTCTTCGTTGGCGTCGAACACCGGCCACCATCCGCCTTCGTCGGCAACGCCGGCAAGCTTGCCGGCAGCCTTCATCAGGCTGCCTGCGGCCAGGTACACCTCGGCCGTCATTTCGAGCGCCTCGGCGAAGCTCGTCGCCCCAAGCGCCATCACCATGAAATCCTGGATATCGACGCGGCGCCCGGCGTGCGCACCGCCGCCGAAAATCTGGATCTCGGGCAGCGGCATCGAAACCGCCCCACCTTCCGAAACCCGCTTCCAGAGCGGCTCTTCGGCCGATGCCGCTGAAGAATGAAGCACCGCAAGGCTCGCCGCGATGGTGGCATTCCCGCCCAGGCGCGCCTTGTTCGGCGTGCCGTCGAGGGCGATCAGGCAGGCATCGATCGCAGCCTGGTCATGCGCATTGCGCCCCGCCAGCGCGCGCGCGATCTCCCCGTTGACGTTGGCCACCGCCTGTCGCACGTCGAGCCCCCCGAGGCGAGCGCCGCCGTCGCGCAGGTCGATCGCTTCGCGCGAACCGCGCGAAGCCCCCGCCGGCGCGATACCGCGACCGACGCTGCCGTCGGCCAGGGTCACCTCTGCCTCGACCGTCGGGCGTCCGCGTGAATCCCAGACCCGGCGCGCATGCACGCGGGTGATTGCTGCATCGGTCATCCCATGCTCCTCATTAAACCCCCATCAGCGCGGCCCAGTCGTCGCGCACCTCGGCGAGAAAATGCGGCGGCTTCGTCAGACGCGGCAGAGTGAAATCCCTGACCAGTTGCTGTTGGGCTGGATCGATGATGTATTCAACCGGAGACTTGCCGTCAACGCGCGCCAGCAACAGGCCGATCAGCAGGCGCGCCGTGCGGCCGTCGATGCCGTAGGTGGTTTCCCACGTCACCCGGTTCATGTAGTCGTCGTACAGAGCGTCAAAGCATTCGAGGTAGCGTGAAGCGTGCTGGGGCCGCCACAGACATTTGAGCAACAGATGGTTGAGCACGAAGGCGAAGTCAAATGCGGGGTCGCCGTACCAGGCGCACTCGGCATCAAGGAACACCGGACCTTCTTGCCCGTCCCCTTGACGGCACAGGATGTTCTTCGGGCTGATGTCGCCATGGACCAGCGCACGCTTGTTGGCTTGGGTCGTCGCCACCAGGGCCTGCAAGTGTTGCGCGTGACCGGGGTGCTTCTGCGCGCTCGCCACCAGATAGGCTTCGAGGCGAATCGGATAAAAAATGTGGTCGGTTGCAAAGCGCAGCGCCAGTTCGCGATTGCCGGCAGTGGCAGCATGGATACGCCCGATGTCGCGCCCCACCATCGCGGCGAAGTCCGGGTCGATGACACCGTCGCGCAACTGTGCCTTCCAGACCGGATGGCTCAGCGGGTCCAGGTAGGTCATTGCGAACCAGCCGTCGGCGGAGTGGTCGGCCAGCACCTGCGGTACGCCATCGGGCACCACGCCGGCGGCGACCTTGAGCCACTCCACCTCGCTGCGATTGCGCTCTACCGGCGCGCGCCAATCGGCCACCACCTTGAGTTTCGCCAAGGCGCGCTTGACGCAAAAGCGTCGCGTACCCGCCGTCACCAGCGAAATGTCCGAAGACACTCCGCCGGCAAGCGGCTCGATAGTGACGCCCTCTTCACGCCGGACCAGCCCGGCGTGCACCAGTTCGCCTAGCAAACCGTTCATGCCGCTGCCACTTTCCGAAACGAGTGCCATCCCAGGACGAGGCTCACCAGTGCCACGCTCGCCAATGCGCCAGCCAGGAACGCCGCAAAAGGACCGAGCGGCACCACCAGCAACGCGAATGCAAAGAAGTATGCGACAAAGCCGAGCAGTCCGGTGACAAAGCCCGACAACAGGCGGATCGTCGCATCGGCACCATACAGGTACAACGTGAACAGCGGCAACACCGACGCGGTAATCGGAAATCCGAGCAGCATGCCGCTGATGCGCGGCCCGAACGATTGTGCGCCGAGAATGATGAGCGCAGCCATCAACAGCGCCGCAGCCATGCGCACTGCGATCTCGGTGGCGGGAATGCGCGGCATCTGCACGGTACGCTGCGGTTTGGGCATGCACGCCGCCGCCAGCAGCATCTCGCCGATTGCCAGCAGTGCGCCCCACCAGGCGGTCACCACATATTCGCTGAGCAGCCACTGCGTGGCAAAGCATGCAGACCAGGCCGCGAGAATGCAGACCACCCAGTGCATGCGGCGCGGCAACGGCAGGCGGGTGAGCCAGGCGTAAACGAGGCAATGAGCGCCAACTGCGGGCGCCACGATCATCGTGAACCAGGCGGTCTCGGCGATGAACGCTCGCGGCGCATCTACCGCCAGGAACAGCACCACCGGCGCCGAGATCAGCGGAAAGCCGCTGATCAGCCCCGAGATGCGATGACCCCAGCGCCGGCCGGCCCAGCTGGCAAGCCAGACTACAACGGGCACTGCTGCTAGTTTCAGGACAATCATGGCACTGGCAACCGCTGCAAGCTTACGCCGTCGCCCTCTTGGTGCCCGGCGTCACCACATAGTCGGGACGTCCGGTCTGCACCCAGGTCACGATGTTCTGGGCCGCCTTGCGGCGCAATTCCTTCTCCGCTTCGAGCGAAAAATACGCTGCGTGCGGCGACAGGATCACATTGGGCGCGTTAAGCAGGGCCGAATCTCGCTGTACCGGCTCGATCGGCAGCACATCGAGGCCGACACCGTCGAATTTCGCCAGACGCGGAATCAGGTCGTCGATCGCGACCACGGCGCCGCGCGAGGTATTGACCAGGCGCGAACCGGGTTTCATCAAATCGAGCAGACGCGCGTTGACAATGCCGCGGGTCTCGTCGTTCAGGAGCGTATGCAGTGAAATCGCATCTGACTGGGCAAACAACTCGTCGAGCGAGACGCGCTCCACGTAGGGCGCGAAATCCCCGTCGATGCGATACGGATCGCAGACGATCACGCGCTTGAACATCGAGTGCGCGAAAAACGCAAAGCGGCTGCCGATGCGTCCGTAACCGAGCACGCCGAGCGTCATCCCCGACATGCGCGGCACGGGTCCGGCCGCATGGGTCGCCCATACACCTTTGCGGATGTTGGCATCGTGCTGCGGCAGGTGCCGGCATAGCGACATCACCATCGCCAGCGCGTGCAGCGCCACTTCGGAAGAGCCGTAATCGGGCGAATTGGCCACCCAGACGCCGTGCTTTTGCGCGTCTGCCGTGTTGATCGAGTCGTAGCCGACGCCCATCCGGCTGCACAGTCCGATCTGCGGACGCGCAGTAAAAACCTTGTCGTTGGCCGGCGCATAGGTAATCAGCAGGGCCTGGCAACCCTCCGATTCGCGAATCACCTCGTCTTCGTTCTTGCATTGCGTGACCTTCAGTTCAATCCCCGCGTCCGCCAATATCTTTCGTTCCAGCTCGACGTCCGGAAACCGGTGATCGGTAAACAGCACTTTCATCGCATCGCTCCGTGGTTCGCAAAAACCGGCAAGACTACCCTATTTACACCTTGTTTCAAATCGCGGCCTTCTGCAACATAGTTGTCGGGCGTTGGTCAGGGCATGGCGCTACACTTGTTACAAATAAGCAAACCGGAGCGGGCATGAGCCAGCAAAAGCGCAAAATCCTGATCGTTGACGATGACGTGCGCCTGCGCGACCTGCTGCTGCGCTACCTGGGCGAGCAGGGATTCGCGGTGCAGGCCGCGCCCAATGGCCAGTTCATGGACAAGCTGATCAATCGCGAACTGTTCGACCTGATCGTGCTCGACCTGATGATGCCGCAGGAAGATGGCCTCTCCATCTGCCGGCGCCTGCGTGCCGCGGGCAACACCACGCCGATCGTGATGCTCACCGCCAAGGGCGAGGAAGTCGACCGCATCGTCGGCCTCGAGATGGGCGCCGATGACTACCTGCCCAAACCGTTCAACCCGCGTGAGCTGGTGGCGCGCATCAACGCGGTGCTGCGCCGCATCGCAGAGTCTGGCCCGCCGGCGGCCCCGACATCGGAAATCGAAACGGTCCAATTCGGCCCCTACGCCCTCAACCTGGCGACGCGCAGCATGACCAAGGATGGCGCCGCCATGGCGCTGACCTCAGGGGAATTTTCGGTGCTCAAGGTGCTGGTCAAGAACGCGCGCAAGCCGCTATCGCGCGACAAGCTCATGGAGCTGGCGCGCGGTCGCGAGTACGACGTGTTTGACCGCGCCATCGACGTGCAGATTTCGCGCCTGCGCAAGCTGATCGAGCCCGATCCGTCCGCGCCGCGCTACATCCAGACCGTGTGGGGCTTCGGCTATGTGTTCGTTCCGGACTGAGCGATCGGCCGCCTAGCCTGATAAACGGGGTCTGACCCCGTTTATGATCCCGCCTGATGCAGTTATTCCCCCGCTCCCTCCTTTGGCGCACCTTTGTCATCATTGCCGTGCTGCTGATCGTATCGGTGCTGGCGTGGGTGCAACTGTTCCGTTTTTACGAACGTGAACCCCGCGCCCAGCAGGTCTCACAGCAAATCATCGCCATCCTGAACCTGACGCGCGCCGCGCTGGTGAGTTCGCGCCCGGAAGCGCGCATCAACCTGATGCGTGAAATTTCCGCCACCGAACGCATCGAAATCTATCCGTCCGAGCCGGGCGAAAAACTCGAGGCCGGGCCGGTGCGTCCATTTGCCGACCTGGTTGAGTCGCTGGTACGCGCCAAAGCCGGCGCCCAGACACGCTTTGCGTTTCGGCGCAACGGCGAGGAGGGCTTGTGGGTCAGCTTCCGGATCGACGAAGATGAATACTGGGTACGCATGCGCCGTGAACGCCTCGAGGCACCGCCCCCCTGGGATTGGATCGGTTGGGGAGCGCTGGCAATGCTGCTCGCCTTGCTCGGCGCCTATTGGCTGGTGCGCCGCGTGACACAGCCACTACGTGGCCTGGCTGCCGCCGCTCGTGCAGTGGGCCGAGGGGAAGCTGTGCCGCTGCTGCCGGTCGAAGGGGCGCGCGAACTGGCCGAGGTCGCGCAAGCTTTCAACCAGATGACTCAGGACCTCAAATCGCAGGAGACCAATCGCGCGCTGGTGCTGGCCGGCATCTCGCATGACTTGCGCACCCCGTTGGCGCGCCTGCGCCTCGGTGTCGAAATGTCGAGTGACGCAACATTCCGCGATGGCATGGTGGCCGACATCGAGCAAATGGACGAAGTCATCGGGCAGTTTCTCGAATTTGCCCGCGCCGGACGCGATGAGAGCCGCCCGGGCGAGGCGGTCGACCTGACGGCGCTGGCCCGGGAGTTGGCTGCCCATTACACGACGCTGGGCCACGACGTCACCAGCGAAGCCGAGACGCGCATCCAGGCCATCGCGCGCCCGGCAGCCTTGAAAAGGGCAGTGATGAACCTGGTCGACAACGCACTGCGCTATGCGGGCGGAAGCGACAACCCGCAGATCACCATCGTCGTAGCGCATAACCCCGTGCAAGCCCTGATTGAAGTACGCGATCGGGGGCCGGGTATCCCGACCGACCAGGTGGAACGCCTGAAGCAGCCGTTTACGCGGCTCGATGAGGCGCGCGGTTCAAACGATGGCCAGGTGGACAGCACCCAGGGAGGGTCCGGCCTTGGCCTGGCGATCGTCGACCGCATCATGCGCCAATGCGAGGGCAGCTTCGACCTGCTGCCACGCGACGGCGGCGGGCTGGTAGCCCGCCTGACGCTGCCGCGCTACCGAGACTGACGCTTGAGGCGGTGCGCCTCGTCAGCCAGTTGCGCGGTGTGGCCATGCAGCGCCTGCAGGTGATCGGACAGCATTCCCATCAACCCGGCGAGGGCGTTCACCGGCGTGCCGGCGGTTGCCCGCAAGGCGTCGATTTCGCCCTGAAAGCGGCGCAGGCTGTCACGCTTGTCTTCGGGCACTTCCTCGAGAAAGGCTTCGATCGCCCGCGTACGTTCCGCAAAAAAGCCGTGCGGATCGTCTTGCGATAATTTCAGCCAGTGATCAAAATCAAAGTCGTAGGACATGCGCTTTCGACTCCCGGAAGGTTGCAAGGCAGATTCTACCGGTACGCCGTGCCGCCAAAGCGTGATTCCGGTCACACACCCGACAAGCCGACGATTATGATTGCACCATCTTTCCCAACCTGGCACCGATCATGTCGATACCACCCATTGCCCGCACCTGGCTGACCCGCCTGCTGCCCGTTACGACCGTATGGCTGTTCTCGGTGGCCCCTACCGGCGCGGCTGGGGTCCTCGACTACAGTTTCAACCCGCTGGTACCGTCGAAACCGATCGCACTAAAGGACTATGCAGGCAAGGTTGTGCTGGTCGTCAATACGGCCAGCCAGTGCGGCTACACCCCACAGTACGAGAGCCTGGAAAAGCTCTACAAGAAATACCAGGACAAGGGGCTGATCGTACTCGGCATCCCGGCAAACGATTTCGGCGCCCAGGAACCGGGCTCGAACAAGGACATCGCGCAGTTTTGTTCAGCCAATTTTGGCGTCAGCTTTCCGATGACTGAAAAGCTCGGCACGACGATCGCGCAGAATCCGTTTTACGCGCAACTGATCAAGTCGACCGGCCAGGCACCGCAATGGAACTTTCACAAATACCTGATCGACCGGTCCGGCAAGGTAGCCAGCTACAAGAGCGGCGTCGAACCGCTGGGTCGTGAGCTCACGGCCGCGGTGGAGGCGGCCTTGTCGGCCAGATAAGCGGGTCAGCCTCCCCGCTGGCGTCGCGCCTCGAACAGGCACACGCCCGTGGCCACGGATACGTTGAGGCTTTCGATGCTGCCCAGCATCGGTATCGAACGCAGCTCGTCGCAGGTTTCGCGCGTCAGGCGCCGCATGCCCTCACCTTCTGCCCCCAGTACCAGCGCGAGCCCGCGGTTCAGCCCCGGTGCGTAGAGCGAGGTGCCGGCGTCTTCGTCGGTGCCGATGATCCAGATGTCGCGCTCTTTCAATTCCTTGAGTGTGCGAGCAAGATTGGTGACGGTGATGTAGGGCACCGTCTCCGCCGCCCCGGAGGCTACCTTGGTAACGGTGGCATTGAGGCCGACGGCACGATCTTTAGGTGCCACCACGGCATGTACGCCGGCAGCATCGGCAGTGCGCAGGCAGGCGCCGAGGTTGTGCGGGTCGGTGATGCCGTCGAGCACCAGCAGCAATGGCGGCTCGGTGAGCGCATCAAGGATGTCATCGAGCGAATGGCCCAGGCGCAGGTCGTCGACCCGCGCCGCCACGCCCTGGTGTTTGGTACCGCCGGTCATGCCGTCGAGGCGCTTGCCGTTGGCCTGGACAATGCGCACGCCATGCGATTCGGCCAGTTGTACCAAGTCCTTGACGCGCATGTCGCGACGATCCGGGTCGACGAACACCTCGTGCACGCCTTCGGCGCGCTGGCGCAGGCGGCTCGTGACGGCGTGGAAGCCGTGGATGAAATGAGTCGCGGCCATCAGAGGGGGATTCGGTAGAAACCGTTGGTGGAAGACATTCTCCGCCTACCTTACCTTGAGCATGATCTTGCCGATGTGGAGAGACTCCTCCATCATGTCGTGCGCCTTTTGCACGTCGTCCAAACCAAACGTCGCGTGGATGATGGTGCCGACTTCTTTGGCTTCAATCAGCGGCCAGACATTCTTGAGCAGCGCCTGCGCGATCGCCGCCTTCTGTTCAACCGTACGCGGGCGCAGGGTCGAACCGGTGAAGGTGAGGCGCTTGACCATGATAGGCGTCATGTCGAGTTCGGTTTTTGACCCCTGCAGAAAGGCGATCTGCACCAGCCTGCCATCCATCGCCAGGGATTTGAGGTTTTTCTCGGTATACGGCCCGCCCACCATGTCGAGGATCACGTTGACCCCCTTTTTGGCCGTCAGGTTCCACACTTCGCCGGCCCAGTCCTGGTCGCGATAATTAATCGCCGCATCGGCCCCGAGCCTGGTAACGGCGGCGGCCTTCTCGGCATTGCCGACGGTGGTGTAGACGGTGGCACCAAAAGCCTTGGCCAGCGCAATCGCGGTGATGCCGATGCCGGACGAACCGCCATGAACCAGAATCGACTCGCCGGCCTTGAGCGCGCCACGTTCGAACACGTTGGTCCAGACCGTGAAGTAGTTCTCCGGCAGCGCCGCCGCCTGTTCCATCGAGAGCCCCTTGGGTACCGGCAGACAGTTCGATGCAGGCGCCGCACAGTATTCGGCATAGCCGCCGCCCGGCGTCAGCGCGCAGACGCTGTCACCAAGATTCCATGGCGTGACGTCGCCTTCCTTTGCCACCACCGTGCCGGACACTTCCAGACCCATGTACGGAGACGCGCCTGGCGGCGGTGGATAGCGGCCCGAGCGCTGCGCCACGTCCGGCCGGTTCACGCCGGCGTAAGCCACTTCGATCAGGACCTCACCGGATTTGAGGGTCGGCAACGGTCCTTGCTTGACCGTCATGCAGGAAGACGCGCCTCCTGCGCCATGGTCGACGTATTTCATGCTGGTCGGTAACATGCGATTCCTCTATTGAATCTCTATTTGGTTTTGGCACCGCGTGGTTTCGGCGCCTTCGCTTTTTTCTTCGTTTCCACCTGAATCAGGGTGCCATCTTCGGCGTCCGCTTCGGTCTGCGCGTCAACCAGTTGCAGGTCGATCTTGAGTGCGTCCGGGTCGGCACGCACAATGCGCACGCGCACGCGCTGGCCGAGCCGGAACGTCAGGCCGCTACGCTCGCCGCGCAGCAGATGGCGCGCTTCGTCGTATTTGAAATAGTCACGCCCCAACTCGGTGATGTGGATCATGCCGTCGATCAGCAACTGGTCGAGCGTAACAAAAATACCGAAGCCGGCGACACCGCTAATCGCGCCGTCAAACTCTGCACCCATATGCTCACGCGCGTACATGCATTTGAGCCAGGACGTTACCTCGCGGGAGGCCTCGTCTGCACGCCGCTCGTTCTTGGAACAATGGCTTCCCAAGGCATCCCAATCGGCTTCGTGGTACTTGCGTCCCTTGAGTACCGCCTTGATGGCACGGTGCACGAGCAGGTCGGGGTAGCGCCGGATCGGCGAGGTGAAGTGTGCGTAGCGCTCGTAAGCGAGGCCGAAATGGCCGATATTGTCGGGGCTGTACTGCGCCTGCTGCATCGAGCGCAACATCACGCTCGACACCAGCAAGGCATCGGGGCGACCCTTGATCAGTTTGGACAATTTCGCGTAGTCCTTCGCCTGCGGGTCGTCCCCCCCGCCCAGCGGCAAGCCGAGCCCGCCGAGGAACTCGCGCAGGTTTTCGAGCTTGGCCGGCGTCGGGCCGGCGTGGATCCGGTACAGCGCCGGATGTTTGTTTTTTTCGAGAATGTCGGCCGCGCACACGTTGGCCGCCAGCATGCATTCCTCGATCAGCTTGTGTGCGTCGTTACGCACTACCGGCACAATGCTTTCAATGCGTCCCGCATCGTTGAAGATCAGGCGCGACTCCATCGATTCGAAATCGACCGCGCCGCGCTCGCCGCGCCCGGCCAGCAAGGCGTGGTAGACCCGCTCCAGCGCCAGCAGCGAATCCACCAATTTCTTGCGTTTCCGCGCCGCATCACCCTTCGGGTCAGCCAGGATTGCAGCGACTTCGGTATAGGTGAAGCGCGCCTGGGAGTGCATGACGGCCGGGTAGAACTCGTAGGACCGAACCTCGCCGGCGGCCGTCACCACCATGTCGCAGGCCATCACCAGGCGATCCACATCGGGATTGAGAGAGCACAGGCCGTTGGACAGTTTTTCCGGCAACATTGGAATCACGCGGCGCGGAAAATAGATCGAGGTGGAGCGCTCCCGTGCATCGACGTCGAGAGGTTTGCCGGGAACCACATAGTGGCTGACGTCGGCAATCGCCACGATCAGGCGAAACGGCTTGCCCGGTTTGTCCAGCACCTCGCAATACACGGCGTCATCAAAATCACGCGCGTCCTCGCCATCAATGGTGACCAGCGGCAGCTTGCGCAGGTCGATGCGCTCGTCATAGTCGGACTTGCGCAATTGTGCCGGCAATGCCTTCGCTTCGGATTCCGCGTCCCTGGAAAAGACATGCGGCAGGTCAAACTTGCGCAGCGCGATTTCAATCTCGATGCCGGAATCATCTTCGTTGCCAAGAATCTCCTCGACGCGCCCCTTGGCGCCCTGCCCGTCCTGCGGGTAGTGGGTGATTTCGGCGCTGACCACGGTACCGTCTTCGGGGGAATCGATCTTTCCGCTCACTTCGACCGGATGGGGGAAGTTGCGATCGCGCGGTACCACCATCCAGCGGGTGCCTTCACGCCTGAGCTTGCCCACCACGCGGCTCACTGCGCGCTGCGTCACATCCAGGACGCGCGCCTCCTGGCGCCCGCGCGCGTCGACCGGCTTGCGCACAAAACTCACGGTGTCGCCATGCATCACGCCTTCGAGCGAGTGCGGCGCGACGAACAGGTCATCGCCACCGGTACCAGCGGCGATGAAGCCGAAGCCATCGCGATGCCGGCTGACCACGCCTGTTTCGGTCTTGGGTTCCTGGCCCGGGTGGAATTTTCCCCCGGCCTTCATGATCAACTCGCCATCGCGCAGCATTGCATCGACGCGGCGCCCCATGGCTTCGGCTTCGATCTTGTCGATGCCCAGGCGTTTGGCAAGCATCCCGTAGGTGATACCCGGCTCTGCCAGCACGACGGCGGCGATGTCGGTGCGCTCCGGGATTGCGACGCGCACGGACCGATCGTTCCAGGCGGGACGGCTGCTGCTCTTCTTGGCCGGACCCGGCCGGGTTTTTGGTGGTTTACGTTTCAATTTGGTTTATAATTTCATTCTTGCAAACGGTATGTGGTTTGCATTCACTGCGCCCAGATGGCGGAATTGGTAGACGCACTAGGTTCAGGTCCTAGCGGTGGCAACACTGTGGAGGTTCGAGTCCTCTTCTGGGCACCAATCCTTAAAAAACCCGCTTCGGCGGGTTTTTTATTGGCACCCCCTGCATGGCTCACCGCAGTACGCGCTCGGCGAGCTGCTCGGGCTTCAATTTGTCGTAGATCTCGAACGGCTGGTGGATCCAGGGGTTATCAGGCAGGTCATCGGCCCAGAAATCCGGGGTGAACACCGAACAGCCTTTTTTCCAGATCACGGCAGTCTTGACCGCCGTGATCCCCGGGTAACGCTGGCGCAGGTGCTCGACCACATCCTGCATGGTCTTGCCGGAGTCGACCAGGTCGTCAACCAGCAGGACCGACTGCCCGAGTCGCTCATTGACTTTCGCCATGTGCTGGCCGATGGTCAATTCACCCTGCGCTTCGGCGCTCTTGTCGGCGTTGGCGAAATAGGATTGCGTCGCCAGCACCGCCAGCGGCTGGTTGAAGATGCGCGACAGCATGTCGCCGACACGCAGCCCGCCCCGCGCCAGGCAGATGATCTGGTCGAAGGCAAATCCGGACGCGTGCACCTTGGCCGCAAGTCTCTCGATCGCGTGGTGATAGTCATCCCAGGAGACGTAGAGGTCGGCCATGGCGTATTCGTTTTATTTGAAAGGATGCGACAGGACGATGGTTTCGTCACGATCCGGACCGGTCGACACAAGGGCGATTTTTGCGCCGCAGGCCTCTTCCATGCGGCGCAGGTAGTTTTGCGCATTGACCGGCAATTTGGCGAAGTCGGACACGCCGGCAGTACTTTGCGACCAGCCAGGCATCTCTTCATACACCGGCTCGCACGCGGCGGCGCCATCGGCGCCGGGCGGCAACAGGTCGCAAGACACGCCATTCATCTTGTAGGACATTGCCAGTTTGACTGTCTCGATCCCGTCAAGCACATCGAGCTTGGTGATGCACAGGCCCGAAATGCCGTTGATCTGGATCGAGCGCTTGAGCGCGGGCACGTCAAACCAGCCGCAGCGGCGCGGACGCCCGGTGACCGATCCGTATTCATTGCCCTGCTTGCGCAGGTACTCGCCGGTGGCGTCTTCGAGTTCAGTAGGAAACGGGCCGGAGCCGACACGCGTGGCGTAAGCCTTGGTGATGCCGAGTACGTAATGCAACTGCCCAGGACCGACACCGGCGCCCGCCGCCGCCGCACCAGCCACGCAATTGCTGGAGGTCACAAACGGATAGGTGCCATGGTCGACGTCAAGCAGGGTGCCTTGCGCACCTTCGAACAGCAGGCTCTTGCCAAGCGCCATTTCGCGATACAGCTCATTGGAAACGTCGGCCACCATCGGCTTGAGGCGAGGTGCAAAGGCCAGCGCCTGGTCCAGCGTCTGCCGGTAATCCACCGGGGCCGCCTTGAGGTAATGGACGAGAACAAAGTTGTGGAAATCCATGGTCTCGGCAAGCTTGGCCGCAAACCGCTCTTCGTTGAACAGGTCCAGCACCTTGAGGGCGCGTCGCGCCACCTTGTCTTCGTAGGCCGGGCCGATGCCACGACCGGTGGTACCGATCTTGGCGGCGCCTTTGGCAACCTCGCGTGCCTGGTCGAGCGCCACATGGTAGGGCAGGATCAGGGTGCACGATTGCGAGACGCGCAGGCGCCTCGAGACCGCCACGCCGGCCGACTCGAGTTCGTCAATTTCCTTGAGCAAAGCCTCTGGAGACAACACCACGCCGTTGCCGATATAGCAGGCCACATCCGGGCGCAGGATGCCTGATGGAATCAGGCGCAGGATGGTCTTCTTGCCACCGATCACCAGCGTGTGTCCGGCATTGTGCCCGCCCTGGAAACGCACCACCCCCTGGGCGTGATCCGTCATCCAGTCAACGACCTTGCCTTTGCCCTCGTCGCCCCATTGAGTACCGACGACCACTACATTCTTTGCCATATCAATATCTTCTTCTCAGGAAATTTTTTCCACGACCCAGGTCGAACCGCGCTTGCGCAATTCACGATCGCACGAGGCCCGCCACGAAGCCTTGTCATGGCCGGGCAGTGTCATCGCCACCGATTCGCCGGCCGCGCGCAAGGCGCTGATCTCGTCGCGCAACGCCGCATCGTCATCGAGCGGCGCAAGGATGGCGCCGGCGGCGCCATGCCCCGGAACGACGGCGGCAAGCTCTTTCAGGTCCAGCGAAAATCCGGTCGCCGGGCGCGCACGCCCAAACGATTTCCCGACCTCGTCGTAGCGGCCGCCGCGGGCGATCGCGTTGGGCAAGCCTTCGCAGTAAGCCGCAAACACGACGCCGCTGTGGTACTGATAACCGCGCAATTCCGCCAGGTCAATGCTCACTTGCGCCCCCTGCATCCGCGCCGTCAAGGTACGCAGCTCGTCGAGGGCGGCAGAAATGGCATCGTGTTTCGGCAACTCGCGTTCGGCGCGCTCGAGCACCTCAAGCCCGCCGTAGAGGCGCGGCAGCAGCAGCAGCGCATCCCGTACCGCTGCGGCTACATCGCCAAGTGACTGGCGCAGTGCTGGAATATCCTTGGCCTGAAGACGCGCGAACAATTCCTCGGAGCGCGCCTCGTCAAGCGCTGCCATGTCCGCGAGTGCCCGGAATACGCCGACATGCCCGACGTCAAAACGCACTTTCTTGAGGCCGGCAATCTCGAGGACATGGAGCAGCAGATTCTGGATTTCCATGTCGGCTTCAATGCCCGCATGGCCGTACAACTCGGCGCCGATTTGGAGCGGCTCCCGACTTGCGTTCAGCCCCTGCGGCAAGGCGTGCAACACCGGGCCGCAATAGGCCAGGCGTGTCACGCCGGGCCTATTGAGCAGGTGCGCGTCGATGCGTGCGGCCTGCGGCGTGATGTCGGCGCGCAATCCCATGGTACGCCCGGACAGCTGGTCCACCAGCTTGAAGGTGCGCAGCTCCATGTCATGCCCGGTGCCGGTCATCAGGGAATCGAGATACTCGAGCAGCGGCGGCATGACCAATTCATACCCGTGCGCCCGAAACGCCTCCAGCAAAGCGCGGCGCAGGCCCTCGACGCGCCGCGCCTCGACCGGCAGTACGTCGGCAATGTATTCGGGAAGGGCCCAGCGCGTCATGTGAGTTTTCGTCAGGCAAGCAACAGCAGCGCGCCGCCGACGAGCGCTGCAGCCATGCCGATGAAGCGGATCTGCCCGTCGCGCATTTCGAGCACCCGCTTGAACGTTTCGCGCCAGGCGACCGGAGCGATCATCGGCATCAGGCCTTCGATTACCAACATCAGGCCGAAAGCGGTCAAAAGGGACGACATCAGCGGAGCCGGCGCGTATTACTTCTTGACCGCAGCACCACCATTCGAATTCTTCAGGTATTTGAAGAAATCCGAATTGGGCTCGACGACCAGGATGTCGCTCTTGCTGCGGAAACTGTTGCGATAGGCTTCCAGACTGCGGTAGAAGTTGTAGAACTCCGGGTTCTGGCCGAATGCCTGCGCATAAATGGCCGATGCCTTGGCATCCCCCTCACCCTGGATGCGCTGCGCATCGCGATACGCCTCGGCAATGATGACCGAGCGCTGGCGATCGGCATCGGCGCGGATTTTCTCGCCGTCGGCTGAACCGGTCGAACGCAATTCATTGGCCACCCGTTTGCGCTCCGACTCCATGCGCTTGAACACCGAGTCCTTGATTTCGTCGGAAAACTCTACGCGCTTGAGGCGCACGTCAACGATTTCGACGCCGATTTTCTTGGTGTCTTCATTGACCTTGGTGCGGATGTCCTGCATCACACGGTCGCGCACGCCGGATACCATGTCGTTGACGGTCCGTTTGCCGATTTCGTTGTTGAGCGCATCCTTGAGCGACTGCTGGATGCGGTACACGGCGTCGACCTCACGGCCCTGGACGCTGACGTAATACAGCTTTGGATCCGACACGCGCCACTTGATGAAGGAATCGACCACCAGGTTTTTCTTCTCGGAGGTAATGAACCGGTCGGAATCGGGTGTATCGATGGTAAGGATGCGCTTGTCGTAATACGCGACGTTCTGGAACGGCGGCGGCAGCTTGAACTTGAGGCCCGGTTCGGTAACCACTTCCTTGACTTCGCCGAGCGCAAAAATGATCGCGTATTGACGCTGGTCGACCACGAACAGCATCGAGGAAGCGAGCATGCCGATGAAGACGGCGAAAAATACCGCTGAGATGATCCGGTTCATCAGCGCACCTCCCGTTCGCGAGTCCGCCCGGTATCACGTGAACGCGCGTCAACCGAGGTCGGGGGCGATGGGTCTACGCTTGGTCGCTGCGCCGGTAACGGCTCCGCAGAGGCAGTACCACCGCCGCCCTGCCCGATCAGCTTGTCGAGCGGCAAGTAAAGCATCTGGTTGCCGGCACGTGCATCAACCATGATCTTGGATGTGTTGGAAAACACCTGCTGCATGGTTTCGATGTACATGCGGTCGCGCGTCACCTGCGGCGCCCGGCTGTATTCGGTCAACACCTGCTTGAAGCGGCTCGCCTCACCCTCAGCCGACACCACCACTTTTTGCTTGTAACCCTCGGCCTCCTGCATCAGGCGAGCTGCCGTGCCGCGCGCCTTCGGGATGACGTCATTGGCATAGGCCTGGCCGTCGTTCTTGGCACGTTCGCGATCCTGCCCGGCCTTGACCGCATCATCAAACGATGCCTGCACCTGCTCGGGGGGCTGCGCATTCTGCAAAGTAACATTGACGATGGCGATGCCCGAGTCATAGCGATCGACGATCTGTTGCATCAGCTTCTCGGCACTCTTGGCGATCTGCTCCTTGCCTTCGTAGAGCACGAAGTCCATTTTCGAACGGCCGACAATTTCACGCATAGCCGTTTCCGCGGCCTGCAACACCATCTCGCCCGGATCACGATTGTTGAACAGCCACGCCTTGGCATCCTTGAGGCGAAACTGCACTGCAAACTGGATATCGATGATGTTCTCGTCGTCGGTCAGCATCAGCGACTCCTTGAGCACCTTGGTCTTGACGTTGTTGCGGTAACCCACCTCGACCTGGCGCAGTTGTTGCAGATTCACGATCTCATGGCTTTCTACCGGGTACGGCAGGCGCCATTTGAATCCGGCGCGGTCGGTTAGTTGCTGGAACTTGCCAAAACGCAAGATCGCCGCAGTCTGGCCTTCCGGAACGATGAAAAATCCGCTCGAGGCCCAGAGCAGCCCCACCACCACGGCCACCAAGGCGAGTCCACCGCCAAACATCTTGCCGCTCGGCGGGCCAGACGGCACGCCGCCGAATCCGCCACCAGACTTTTCGGCCCCCGTGGCACGACCACCAAACAATCCCGACAGTCGGCGATTGAAGTCGCGCCACAGCTCTTCGAGATCCGGCGGGCCACCGCCCGTGGCGAACATGCGTAGGTCCTGCAGGCGCGATTTGAGTGCTGAGAATAAGTTCATGTAAGGGGAAACCGTTTCACAAAACAGAAACGGCGGAAGCAACCGTGCCACCCGCCGTTACGCCATCATTGGCTTCAAAATGAAGGTCAGACTTTGGCTTGAATGCCGCCACCGATTCAGTCAGTGCCTGCCGCAAATACGCCATCCCGTCACGCGTTCGGGCACTCAAAAACACACGGCAAATTTTATCATATTCATCCCGCTCAACGCCGGCCGCGTATCGCGCGCCTCCGTCGGAAATGGCTGCGTCAATCTTGTTCCAGACCAGAATCTGCGGAATGCCGTCGGCGCCGATTTCGCGCAATACACCGTTGACTTCGTCGATCTGCTCGAGCCGCGTCGAGGAAGCCGCATCGACCACGTGCAACAGCAGGTCGGCGTGGATGGTTTCTTCGAGTGTGGCGCGAAACGCCGCCACCAGCGTGGTCGGCAACTCGCGAATGAAACCAACCGTGTCGGACACGACAATCTGATCGCCGCCATCGAGGTGGACGCGCCGCGAGGTGGTGTCGAGGGTCGCAAACAACTGGTCGGCGGCGTAAGCATCGGCCTTGGTCAGCGCATTGAACAAGGTCGACTTGCCGGCGTTGGTATAGCCCACCAG
Source organism: Burkholderiales bacterium (assembly GCA_947473125.1). GTDB lineage: Bacteria > Pseudomonadota > Gammaproteobacteria > Burkholderiales > JAEUOS01 > CANJDH01. The sequence continues at coordinate 54,093 of CANJDH010000006.1, read as the reverse complement.
CGATACCGAAAAAACCCGCCCACGACTGCGCGCGCGGCGCTGTACCTCGCGCTGGCGCTTGAGCTTGTCGAGTTTCTCGCGCAGCGCCTTGACGCGGATGCCGAGCAGGCGCCGGTCCGTTTCAAGCTGCGTTTCGCCCGGCCCGCGCAGGCCGATGCCGCCTTTCTGGCGCTCCAGGTGGGTCCAGCCGCGCACCAGGCGCGTGGCCAGGTGCTGCAATTGCGCCAGTTCGACCTGGATCTTGCCTTCATGGCTTTGCGCGCGCTGGGCAAAAATATCGAGGATCAGGGTGGTGCGGTCGATCACACGCACCTTGACTTCTTTTTCGAGATTGCGCTGCTGCGCCGGCGACAGCATGTGGTTGACCACCACCAGACCGGCATCAGCCTGGGCCACGACGGCAGCGATTTCCTGGACCTTGCCGGACCCGGCAAACAAGGCCGGATCGGGCCTCTGGCGCTTGCCACCGACCAGCGCCACCTCCTTGAGCAACGCGCTCGCGCACAACAGGCGAAATTCGGTGACGGCGTCGGCGTAGCCACGCTCGCCGAAATCGAGCGCCACCAGTACCGCGTTGTCAAGAGCGGCAGAAGCCCGCGTGGAGTGGTAGGAGTCGAGCACGTTTAGTGCCGGCGTGTGAAGCCGGCTGGTGCTGCAGTCACGACTGGCGCCCTGTGCTGGCCGCCCCGGCCGGATCGGCTCAGGCGTCGCCCTGCTCGAGGTTCATGGTCACCGGGCGCGATGGCACCACGGTCGAAATGGCGTGCTTGTAAACCATCTGGGTGACGGTATTCTTGAGCAGCACCACGTATTGATCGAACGATTCGATCTGGCCTTGCAGCTTGATGCCGTTAACCAGGTAGATGGCCACCGGAACGTGTTCCTTGCGCAATGCATTCAGGAACGGGTCTTGTAGCATTTGCCCTTTATTGCTCATGGTATGGCCCTTCGTTTGCTTTTATAGAGGGTTGAATTTACACGAAAAACGCGCTTTTGAGCGCACCGCAGCATTGCATATTGCGCCTTTTGGCGCCGATTGCAAGGGCCGCGCGTGTTTTCAACCCCTGGTACCGGTCTTTTTGTCGGCAAACGGGTTGGTGTTGTGCTTGAACTGCACGCGCAAGGGCGTGCCCTTGAGCTTGAAGGCGTCGCGAAACACGCCCTCCAGGTAGCGCTTGTAGCTGTCCGGCACATGCTGGAGCGAATTGCCGTGCACGACGATGACCGGCGGGTTCATGCCACCCTGGTGCGCATAGCGCAATTTGGGCCGCGACATGCCGGCTCGCGGCGGTTGTTGCACGGCCACTGCATCCTGGAGGATGCGGGTGATTTTCGGGGTTGACAGCTTGGTTGTCGCCGCCGCATAGGCGTCGCCGGCGGATTTCATCAACCCTGCGATGCCCTCGCCCTTCAGGGCCGAAATAAAATGCAGGTTGGCGAACGACAGGAACTGGAGCTTGCGCGCCACGTCCTGCTTGATGCGCTCGCGTACGTAGCTATCGAGGCCGTCCCACTTGTTGACCGCGACCACCAGGGCGCGACCGGATTCGAGGATGAACCCGGCGATGTGTGCATCCTGGTCCGAAATGTCCTGGCGCGCATCGAGTACCAGGATCACGATGTTGGCGTCTTCGATGGCCTGGATCGTCTTGACGACCGAGAATTTTTCTATGGTTTCGAACACTTTGCCGCGGCGGCGCAGCCCGGCGGTATCGATCAGGGTGTAGGGCTTGCCGTGCCACTCAAAATCGATCGAAATCGCGTCGCGGGTGGTACCCGGCTGGTCGAACGCGATCACGCGCTCTTCGCCGAGCAGGGTGTTGACCAGCGTCGACTTGCCGACGTTGGGACGCCCGGCAATCGCAAGGCGCGGCCGCTTTTCGACGACATCGTCGGCGTCCGATTCCTCCGGATACTTTTCAAGCGCCAACTCGACCAGTTCGCGCACGCCATCGCCATGGGCCGACGAAATGGCATAGGGATCGCCCAGCCCCAGTTCGTAAAATTCGTTGGCGACGCCGCTGGTAGTCATGCCTTCGGTCTTGTTCACCGCGAGAAGCACCTTGCGCCCGGCCTTGCGCAGCATTTCGGCAATGGTGTGGTCGTGGCCGGTGACCCCGGCGCGCCCGTCGGTGAGGAAAATCACCACGTCGGCTTCGGCGATCGCCTGCGTTGCCTGACGCGCCATTTCACTGACGATGCCGGTTTTGGCATCCGGTTCGAAACCACCGGTATCGATCACCAGGTAGGGTTTGCCGCCCAGGCGTCCATGGCCGTAATGGCGGTCGCGCGTCAGCCCGGGAATGTCTGCCACCAAAGCGTCGCGCGTTTTGGTCAGACGATTGAAAAGGGTCGATTTGCCGACATTGGGCCGGCCGACCAGGGCAACAACGGGTTTCATGGAAATCGGGCGCGCTAGGATGTCAGCACCAGCGGCGAGCCAAACAGGGACAGGCAGCCATTGTAGCATTGCGGCAGGAGCGCCCCGCTGGCCCGAACCGGTGGGCGGCCCTGAAAACCGCTCCCACCAACGGTTTTCAGAAGGCTTCCGGGATCGCCTGCGTCCCGCTGGCCGCGCCGCTGCCGCAGTGTGCAAAAATGGGGCATGATCCAGAAAGCCCGAGATTTTTATCGTGAACACGCGCGCGACTTCGTCGCACAGTACTGGATGGTGTTTGCCGCGCTCGCCGTGGCCTTGCTGCTCGGCTTTCGCTATATCAATCCGGCGCCACCCAACGTCATTGAAATAAGTACCGGCGCAGACGAAGGCGCCTTTACGCTCTACGCCGAGCGGTACAAGAAAGTGCTGGCGCGCGACGGCGTCAATCTGGTACTGCGCCCGTCCAGCGGCGCCCCGCAAAACCTCGCGCGCCTGCTCGACGATGCGTCAGGCGTCCGTGCCGGCTTCATCCAGGGCGGCATGGTGAGCGACGGCAACGCACCGGAGGTTGCCGACAAGCTGGTGTCACTGGGAAGCATGTATTACGAGCCGCTCTGGATCTTCGTGCGCCTGGCAGCGGCGCCGGCCTCGGCCTCGCGCAGCCAGGGCGCCTCTCCGCCTGCGCCGCCCACCAGGCTCGCCGCGCTCAAGGGACGCAAGGTCGCAGTGGGTGCGCCTGGGGGGGGCACACGCACCCTCGCGTTGCGCCTGCTCACGCCATCCGGCGTGACCGAGGACAACAGCACGCTGCTACCGTTATCGGGGCCGGCCGCCGCCGCCGCCCTGCTTGAGGGGCGCGCCGACGCGGCACTGTTCCTCACGACCCTGGACACGCCGCACATCCAGCAGCTCCTCGCCACACCCGGGATCGCCTTGATGAATCTTGACCAGGCCGATGCGCTGATTCGCAACTTTCCGTTCCTGCATCTACTCACGCTGCCGCACGGCAGTTTCGACATGGAGCGCAACATACCGGTCGAAGACGTGCAACTGCTTGCCCCGACGGTGAAGCTGGCGGCCCGCGCTGACCTGCACCCGGCCCTTGTCACCTTGCTGCTCAAAGCCGCTACCGAAGTACATGGCAATGCCACACTGCTGCAGAGGGAGCATGAGTTCCCGCTCGGCAGCGACACCGAGGTGGCGCTGAGTACGGATGCGCAGCGTTACTACAAGTCAGGCCCGCCGTTCCTGCAAAAGTACCTGCCGTTCTGGGCCGCGACCTGGGTCGACCGCATGTTCGTGATCCTGCTGCCGATCCTGGCCATCCTGATCCCGATCACCAAATTCGCGCCGATGCTGTACTCATGGCGCATCCGCTCCAAGGTCTACCACTGGTACGGCGAACTCAAATTCCTCGAAGGGCAATTGCGCAATAACCCGGCCGAAAGCAAGCTGCCCAGCTATCTTGAGCGCCTCGACTGGATCGAGGACCAGGTCAACCGGATTCGCCTGCCGCTGGCGTTCTCGAACCACGTGTATTTTCTGCGCGAGCACATCGAACTGGTGCGCAACGCCATCGTGCGCGCCGCCCACAAGCCGGCCTGAGAAGCGCGGCCTGAGAACTGTGACCTGAAAACCGGGTGCGCCAAATTACCTGAAGCGCGCCAGCGCTTCGGCGGCGCGATCCACCGCGATCACTTCCAGGCCGGGAATCGCCTGTCGCGGCGCGTTCGCCTTCGGTATCAAAGCCTGCGTGAAGCCCAGCTTGGCCGCCTCCCTGAGGCGTTCCTGGCCACGCGGCGCGGGACGAATTTCCCCGGCCAGCCCGACTTCACCGAACACCACCAGGCCCTTCGGCAACGGCTTGCCCTTCAATGACGAGATGATCGCGAGCATCACGGCAAGGTCTGCTGCGGGCTCGCCGATCTTGACACCGCCGACCGCATTGATGAACACGTCCTGGTCGTAACAGGCGACACCGACGTGGCGGTGCAAAACCGCCAGCAGCATCGCCAGCCGTGCCTGCTCGAGCCCCACCGACAAGCGCCGCGGATTCGGCGCGTGGGCGTCGTCGACCAGTGCCTGGATCTCGACCAGCAGCGGACGCGACCCTTCCTGGGTCACCATCACGCAGGAGCCGGGTACCGGTTCATCGTGTTGCGACAAAAACAGCGCGGAAGGGTTCGAGACCCCCTTGAGCCCCTTGTCGGTCATCGCGAACACGCCAAGTTCATTGACCGCGCCAAACCGGTTCTTGAAGGCGCGCACCAGCCGGAAGCTCGAATGGGTGTCGCCCTCGAAATACAGCACCGTGTCGACAATATGTTCGAGCACGCGCGGCCCGGCGATGGTGCCTTCCTTGGTGACGTGGCCAACGAACACGATGGTGACGCCGGTCGCCTTGGCGATGCGCGTCAGCTGCGCCGCGCACTCGCGCACCTGCGACACCGAGCCCGGTGCTGCGGAGAGGGCATCCGAATACAACGTCTGGATCGAATCGATCACCGCCACTTCGGGCTTTTCGGCCAGCAAGGTCGCCTGGATTTTTTCCAGGCTGATTTCGGCCAGCAGTTTCATGCCGGGCGCCGCCAGCCCGCGCCGGTGCGCACGCAGCGCGATCTGTTCGCCCGACTCCTCGCCGCTGACATAGAGCACATGGCGCGTCGCCGACAGGCCGGCAAGGCATTGCAGCAGCAGCGTCGACTTACCAATGCCCGGGTCGCCGCCGATCAGGATCACCCCGCCGCGCACCATGCCGCCACCGAGCACGCGGTCGAATTCCTCTATGGTGGTCGAGATGCGCGGCACGTCGCGCGCCTCGATGTCGGACAGGGTGCGCACCTCGACGGTGCCAGCGAGCGGTGCGTAGGCTGTGCTGAAACGATTGGTGGGGGCGGCTTTCGAGGCATCGACCTTCATCTCGACCATCGAATTCCAGGCATTGCAGTGCGGGCACTGGCCTTGCCATTTGGTGCTGTCTCCGCCGCATTCGTTGCAGACGTAGACACTTCTGGTGGTGCTTTTCAGTTTGGCCAATTCGGTTTTCCTTATGCCTGCACCGGCACGCGCGGCGCCAGGGCACACAGCAATTCGTACGAGACCGTGGAGGCGGCCGTTGCCACCTCGTCGGCGCCCAGGCCGCGCCCCCAGAGAGTGACGCGGCTGCCGACGCCGGCCTTCGGTACCGGTGCGAGGTCCACATAGAGCATGTCCATCGCCACGCGGCCAACGGTGCGGGTGCGTACGCCATCGACCAGGATCGGCGTGCCGGCGGCATCGCTGCCCGGCGCATGGCGTGGATAACCGTCGGCATAACCGCATGCGACGATCCCGACGCGCATGTCCTGCTCGGCCCGGTAAATATAGCCGTAGCCGATGCCGTCACCGCGCTTCAAATCCTGTACCGCGATCAGTTCACTCTCCAGTGTCATCACCGGCGCAAGGCCCAATGCTGCCGCACCAACCTCTGGAAAAGGCGAGGCGCCGTAGAGCATGATGCCGGGCCGCACCCAGTCGGCATGCGCCTCCGGGAACCGCAGTATGGCCGCCGAATTGGCCAGGCTGCGCGGCCCTTCCAGGCCGCGGGTAGCGGCCTCGAAATTCTCGACCTGGCCGGCCACGCCCGAGGCCCCGTCGGCATCGGCAAAATGGCTCATCAGGGTGATCGATTTGACGCCGCGCAAGCCTTTCAGGCGCGCGTGCGCCGCGGCAACCTGCGGCCCGCAGAATCCGAGTCGGTGCATGCCGCTGTTGACCTTCAGGTAAACATCTATGGGGCGCCGCAAATGGCCGCTCGCCGAGGCCGCTTCGAGCAGGTCGATCTGCTCGCGGTGGTGCACCACCGGGGTCAGGTGCAGGCTATCCACGGTCTCGATGTCATGTGCCTCGAAAATGCCTTCGAGCAGCAGGATCGGGTGGGCAAACCCGGCCTCGCGCAAGCGCGCCGCTTCATTCAGGTCGAGCAACGCAAATCCATCGGCAGCACGCAAGGCCTCGGCGGCGCGCAGCAGGCCGTGGCCATAGGCGTTCGCCTTGACCACCGCCCACACCCGCGACTTGGCGGCATGGGCGCGCACCGCCCCCAGGTTGGCGCTGAGTGCCGCGAGATCGAATCGCACACGAATGGGACGGGGCATGAAAGCGAATCAGGCAGTGGCAGAATGGGCGTGCGTTCATGCTATAAAGCGCACACAACAAATAGGCGGCAAGGGTGCGGGCGCGGAGGGCTCTCCCTGCATCGCACCGATTCTAATCGACCAGGCAGCGCCACGGAGACGATGAAACCAGGCTTTTACACCATCATGGCGGCGCAGTTTTTTTCGTCGCTGGCCGACAACGCACTGCTGATCGCATCCATCGCGCTGCTCATCGAGCTCGACGCGCCCAAGGAAGTCACGCCGCTCCTGAAGTTCTTCTTCACGGTGTCCTATGTGGCGCTCGCCGCCTTCGTTGGCGCTTTCGCCGACTCGCGCCCCAAGGGTACGGTGATGTTCCTCACCAACACCATCAAGATCGCCGGCTGCATGTTGCTGCTGTTTTCCGAATTCGTGGCGATGCCCGGCACGGAAGACTATTACATCGTGCTCATCGCCTACGGCCTGGTCGGCCTCGGTGCGGCCGCCTACTCGCCCGCCAAGTACGGCATCCTCACCGAGTTGTTGCCCGCCGAGCAACTGGTCATCGCCAACGGCTGGATCGAGGGCCTGACGGTTTCCTCCATCATTCTCGGCACGGTGGTCGGTGGCCTGCTGATCAACCCCAGGGTATCCGAGGTGCTGCTGTCGATGGACTTCGTGCCGTTCGACACCGGCATCGACTCGGCCCCCGAGGCGGCGATGCTGGTGATCGCCCTGTTTTACGTGATCGCCGCAGTCTTCAACCTGTTCATCCCCGACACCGGCGCGCGCTACGCGAAGCAGTCGACCAACCCGGTCAGGCTGGTCACGGATTTCGTGCATTGCTTCAAAACCCTTTGGAAAGACAAGATCGGCCAGATCTCTCTCGCTGTCACCACCCTGTTCTGGGGTGCCGGCGCCACCCTGCAGTTCATCGTGCTTAAGTGGGCCGAAGTCCAGCTCGGCCTGCCGCTCGACAAGGGCGCGATCCTGCAAGGTGTGGTCGCAGTTGGCATTGCCGTCGGCGCAATCGTCGCCGCACGCTTCGTGCCGCTCAAGAAATCCATGCAGGTCTTGCCGTTCGGCGTGGCGATGGGCTTTGTCGTGATGCTGATGGTATTCGTGAAAAGCGCGTGGTTCGCCTATCCGCTGTGCATCCTGGTCGGTGCAATGGCCGGCTACTTCGTGGTACCGATGAACGCCCTGCTGCAGCATCGCGGCCACGTACTGCTCTCGGCGGGTCACTCGATCGCGGTGCAAAACTTCAACGAAAACCTCAACATCCTGATCATGCTCACCCTGTACGCGCTGATGATCCGCGCCGATTTTTCGATCAACACCGTGATCGTGCTGTTCGGCTTGTTCGTCTCCGGCACGATGGCTTTAGTGATGGCTTGGAACCGCGGCAACCATCGCCGCCAAAACCTAGACCACCTGATCGGCGAAGCCAAGCACTAAGGCACCAGGCTGCGCCGGCGGGCCGATGCCGGATCAGGCGGCCAACACTGACCTGGCCAACAGCAGGTCCTCCCAGGCTTTGGCCTTGTCGGGAAGGTTGCGCAACAGATAGGCCGGGTGATACGTCACCACTGCCGGGATGCCGAGATACGGGTGCACGCGTCCGCGCAGGCTGGCGATGCTGGCATCGGTCTGCAAGATCGACTGGACCGCAAAACGCCCCATCAGCAAGATCACCTTCGGTGCCACCAGTTCAATCTGCCGCACCAGGTGCGGAGCGCACTGGGCGACTTCGAGCGGCTCCGGGTTGCGATTCGCCGGCGGTCGGCACTTGAGAGCGTTGGCGATATAGACTCGGGCGCTTCGCGTGATTTCGAGCGCCGCCAGCATGCTGTCGAGCAGCTTGCCGGCTTGCCCGACAAAGGGCTCCCCCAGTCGATCCTCTTCCTGCCCTGGCGCCTCGCCAATGATCATCCAGTCGGCGTGTTGGTCGCCGACGCCGAACACGGTATTGGTGCGTCCCTTGCACAGCGCGCAGGCCCGACAACCGGCGACGGCCTCCCCGAGTTCCCGCCAGTCCATGCGCGCAATCAGCGCAGAACGTGCCGGGTCGACGCCGGCAGGCGCCGGTGCATCGGCCGCAAAGGCGCTCCTCGAGTGCCTCGCAGCCGTGTCGCCCTCGAAACCCTTGGCCACCAAGGGTTTCCGCCCATCGTCATTGTCCTTCCGGACCTGCACCGGGTCCGGCACGGACTGCACTGCCGCTCCGGTCGCCGGCGCATTGCGCGGCACCCACACCGGCGTGATGCCCATTTCCTTGAGCATGTCGATGCGGTTCATGCCGCAGCCATCAAAACGTGCATCCCAGGATCAGCGCATCTTCGCGCCCGCCCCGGGCCGGATAGTAGGCGCGGCGCAACCCGAGCTGCGTGAACCCGGCCTGGGCATACAAGGCTCGGCCGGCATGGTTGGACGGTCGTACTTCGAGCAGCATGTTCTGCGCGCCCTGCGCCAGCGCAGCGGCCATCACGTCGTGCAGCAACTGGCGGCCGATGCCGCGCCGTTGCATTGCGCGCGCCACCGACAGGTTGAGCAAATGGGCCTCTCCGGCGCCAAGCATCACCACGGCGTAGCCGATGAGGTCCTGTCCGGCCGCCACCAGCCAGCAGTGGTAGCCAGCCTTGATCGAATCGCTGAAATTGCCGGCTGTCCACGGAAATTCGTAAATGTCGTTCTCGATCACGATCACGCGCTCGATGTCCTCGTGAGCCATCGCTGCGAGTTGCATTACCGGCGGTTTGAGCACCGCGCTCATGCCCGGTCCGCCGCTGCGTGCCGTGCATTCCGGGCCCGCAGTGCCGCTTGCTCGTTGACGTCCAGCGCGACCTTGTCACGCACGTAGAGCGGGGCCGCCTGGTGCGCGGCCAAGGCCTCGCCGCGTGCCATGGCGCGCAGCGCAATTGTGGCGATCGCAGCGGCACGGGGTACCGCCGTTGCATCGATGTTCTGCACGTCGTAGCGCGCGGTCAGGGCGGCGCCGCACACGGCAAACCCGCTGCCCACGCCCTGCCAATCATGACGCGCCGACAACGCCGGCAGCTGATCGGCTTTTGCCAGGCTGGGCGCGAGCACGGCACGCCAGTCAGTGCCGACGCGCTCGTAGGCGGCGAGGTACAACTCGCCCATGCGCGCGTCCAGTGCCGCGATCACGCGGGTAGCGGCGCGGCGCGCTTCGCTTCCCGTATCCATGCCTTCGGCCAGTGCCATCAACGACACCACCGGCAACACCGGCAGGTCATGGGCAAAGGCCAGTCCTTGCGCTGCGCCACAGGCAATCCGCAGGCCGGTGAACGAGCCCGGGCCGGCACCAAAGGCAATCGCGTCGAGCTGGGCAAACCCGAGCCCGGCTTCCGCCATCAGGCGCGCAACCGCCGGCAGCAGCAGGTCCGAATGCGCCTGCCCGGCGCGCACGTGCGATTCGCGCATCACGCCGTCGATGCTGAGGGCGCAAGAACAAAATTCGGTCGACGTTTCGAGGGCGAGGATACGCATTCGGCAGGCGCCGCTTGCAGGCGGGAAAAGGGTTCGGGCATGACCGGCACGGGGCACGCAACGTAGCCGTGTCAGGAGCGAAGTATAGCGATTCACCCGGCCCGCATTGGCACCGTTACTCGAACGGGTTCGAATCCGCCGGCTTGACGGCGGAGCGCCCCACCACCTGGCTGGGAAATTCCTCGTCGATGTTGTCGCGAAAATAGCTCCACGCCGTGCCGCTGGTGAGGAAGCGCCGCGCCATTTCGTCGCCGACGTTGGCATATTCGACCACGCGCCCGTCGGTCATCTCGATCTCGAGAATGCGCCGATCCTTGTCGTAACCGGCCGATTTGAGCTTGCCGCCGGAAATGCGGGTGCGTTCCATGCCCGGCATCATGCCTCTTCGCTCCCGCAAGCGCAACCGGCGCGGCACCGAAGGGCCGTACCTGCCTCAGGAAATCGTCTGGTCAGGCACGAAACGGCGCCAATGGTCGGGACGCGCCGGCAAATCGGCGTAGGCCGCCACCCGGTCGGCCGCCAGCCCTATCAACTGTGGCGCCGACAGCTTGTGCCGGCCGAGGTAGGCTGACAGGCCGTCGAGCGCCTCCCCGAGTACGCCAAACCCGCCGGTCATCACCGCCGAGCAATATTCGACGGCAGTGGCGCCGGCCAGCAGCATGCGCGCCGCGTCCTCGCCGGTACGCGCCCCGTTGGTTGCAATCAGCGGGAACTGCGGCCCGAGGCGCTTGCGGCTCCTGGCAAGCCAGTAGCAGGTCAACGGCAGGGCCCAGGGTCCGCCGTATCCGAGGTTGGTGCCGAGCGCCGGCGCCATGGTGTCGAGATCCGGCAACATGCCTAGCATGCGGCCGATCATGGTGACAGCCGTTGCGCCACCCTGTTGCGCCGCCTGCGCCAGCGCAGCGACGTTTTCGCTCTGCCCCGTCAGCTTGACCCAGACCGGAATGCGCACCGCGCCGCATACGGCAGCGACCTGCTCTTGAATCTTGTCTGCGGCGCGTTCGGTGGTCACGCCGCCATGTGTGGCTTCGTCGCCGTAGGGCGTGCCGACGTTGAATTCGAGCAGCCGGATGCCCGCCGCTTCGACCACTTTGGCCAGGCGCACGGCGTCGTCGAGCCCCGCTAGGATCAGACTGGCTGCCACATAGGCACCCTGCCGCGCCGCTTCCCGGTCGAGCGCTGCAACTGCGGCAATCCACTCTTCCGACGCGCGCGGTTGCAGGCCGGAGCGACACAGGATGCCGCCATCACTCCCCAGATTCCAGGCCTGCGGGCGCCAGCCGGAGGACACGGCAAGGTAGTCGGTCTGCGCCAATTGCGCGCGTGCTGCCGCGCTCTCGTTGGTCGACTTGGCCACCACCACGGCAACGCCTTGCGCCAGTGCCGCGCGAATCCCGGCCTCGGTAAGCACATGTTCGCCCGACCCGCAAATGATCGGGTTCTTGAGCGCAAGCGGGCCGACGGCGACGCGCAAATCCGCAGCCATTACGACGCCGCGCCGAGCTTCAGGTCTTTAATGAGCTTCTTGAAATGCTTGTCCTCGTTGTCGAGCACGGCCTTGAACTGCACCGGGTCGAGATACATGGTGCTGTTGAAGGTGCGTTTGGTCGCTTCGACAAACTCTGGCGATTTCATCGCTTCGGGCACTGCGGCAATCCACTTTTGCAAAATCGCATCAGGCGTGCCTTTGGGTGCGAAAAAGCCGAATTTGGTGACGTCGATCATGTCGATACCGCCCTCACGCACGGTGATGAAACCGGGCATCAGGTCGGATCGCTGCGGCCCGGTGATCGCCAGCGGCACCAGCTTGCCTGCATTGACATGCGGCATGATCGCATTGGGCAATCCGACCACCAGGTCGACGTTGCCCCCAAGGATCGAGGCCACCGCCGGGCCGATGCCCTGGTACGGCACATGCAGGATCTGGAAGCCGGCCGCCCCGGCGATGGCCTCGCCTGCCATGTGCGTGGTGGTGCCATGACCGGCCGAGCCGAAGGTGATCTTGCCGGGGTTGGCCTTTCCGTACGCGACCATCTCTGCCAGGGTCTTGAACGGCGCGGTGGGACGTGCCGCCAGTACAAACGGCGTGCCGATCACATTGCCGATCGGCACCAGATCATCCATGGTGTAAGGCGTCTTGCCGATATTCGGGCCCACGGTAAGTGCCCCGGTGCCGGTGTACAGCAGCGTGTAGCCGTCGGGTCTGGCGCTCTTGACGGCGTTGGTGCCGATGGCAGCACCGGCGCCGGCAATATTCTCGACCACAATCGATTGGCCGATCAGCTTTTGCAGCGCCGGCGCCAGCAGGCGCAGCTGTTGATCGGTACCGCCCGGTGCGTAGGGCACGATGATGCGGATCGGCCGGCTTGGGTAGTCCTGCGCGAAGGCGCTACTCGATGCCATCAAGGCACCCAGCAATGAGGCGATGGCAATGCGGCGTAGTAGGTTCATGTTGTCTCCATTATTGTGGTTGTGCTGATGGCCAGGGTTGTGCAGTTTGCAGCACCCGCGCCGGAATGCGGTCGGGCCGCGCCCGCAGGGCACGGCGTTTGAACATGGCCCAACGATCATGCGTGTTGGTGTCGGATGTCAGAAACCGACTCGCGTCGCGCGCCGCTGCGTCAGGCAACGGGCTCAGCGAACCCGTCGCCATCACCTTCAGTTGCAGTGCTGCGTTGGCTTCGACCACAATCGCGCCAATGACCGCCGCACCGACCGACGTTCCCACCGAGATGAGCCCGTGATTCTTGAGCAGAAGCACCCGTTTTTCTCCAAGCGCGTGCGCCAGCCGGTCGCCCCCGTGCTGGTCCAGCACCAGTCCGTCATACTCGTCGAGAAAAGCGGTTTCCTGATGCAGGATTGCCGACAATTGCGTCACCATTGCGAGCGGCGCGCCGCTCGCCGTGAGCGCCGTGACGTGGTCTGCATGGGTGTGTACGACACTGGCCACGTCGGGCCGAGCCGCGTAGATGCGCGCATGAAAAATCAAGGTCGGATTGACCTTGCCGTGCCCCGCGAGCTTGTTGAGGCCGAAATCAAGCTTGATCAGGTCGTCGATCACTACTTCGTCAAACGCCAGGCCCCATGCGTGGCACCAGAATGCGTTTTCACCCGGCACTCTCGCCGTGACATGGCCGCCCAGGCCACTGCCCTGCCCTTCCAGGTCGAGCACGTGATACGCGCACAGCAAGTCGAGACGCAACGCGTCGTCGGCTTCGGCTTCGGCTTCGGCTTCGACAGCGTGCTGATTCATCGCGTCCGCCCAAGCCCGGCCAGCGGGGTCGGCACGGCAATGCCACGCTCTGCGTAAGCGGTGCCACCGATCATTTCCGAGAGCGCCGCCGCACAGCCTTGCACCAGTTCAAGCTGCATGGCATCCGGCCCGGCCGGGATCTGCTGGGTCGATCCGACGATCCCGATGATGCCGACCATCTCGCCGCCATCGCGCAGCACCGGCGCTGCCAGCACGTTAATGCCAGTCATCGATTCGTTCGGTGCCTGTTCATAAAGACGCTTGCGGATCAGCTCCAGCCGTTGCCGGATCTTCACCGGATCTGTCATCGTTTGCGGCGTCAGCACGGCCAGCTTGCACCCCAGCAGGCGCTCGCACTGCGCCGGCGCAGCAAACGCCAGGGCAATGCGGCCTTGTGCCGAGCAATGCGGCGCCGGCCGGTTACCGGGCTTGACGGTGATGCTCACATTGGCCTCATTATCCGCTGCAGCAATCACCAGCGCTTCGCCGTTGAGGGGCACCGACAACAGCGCGGTTTGCCCGGTCAGCTCACGCAGGCGCTTGAGATAGGGTGCTGCCAGTTCGCGCAGGTCGAATTGCAGCGCCGCCCGTTCGCCCAGCTGAAACAACTTCCAGCCGAGGCGATATTTTTCAGTCGCGTGCTCCTGGTCCACCAACCCGAAGCGCTTCAGCGAGTACAGGTTGCGGTGAATCCGCGCCTTCGATTCGCCGAGAGCGCGCGCCAGTTCCGTCACCCCCATGGCCGCCGGCGCGACAGCCAGTTCATCAAGGATGCGCGCAACCAGCGCCACCGAATCGAGCGTACCTTCGGCGTCGCTCGCGCCCACCGCCACTTGTCGGTGTGCGCGCGAAGCACCCTTGACGGTTGCCAAGGGTCAGATCCCCATCAGCTCGGCGGCATTGGTCGACACCATCTTGCGCACATCGGCTTCGCTGTAACCCAGGTCCAGGCAGGTTTCAATCACGTTCTTGAAGCCGTCCACCAGGCGCGGATTGCCGATCTGCCCAAGGTCGGAGCCGAGAATCGTCTTGTCCACCGTCCCCGCGGTAATCATCGCCTGCAGCTCCGGCGGATCGTAAAACTTGAACTTCGAGCCCGGCACGAACATGCACATCGAATGCTCCACATACACCCCCATGCCGACCATGCGGCGGATGTCGTCCAGCGTCGCATCAACCACGTAAGTCGGGTGGTTGCACAACAGGCGCTTGACGCCGCGCTTCTTGGCTTCGTCGAACAAGGGCCAGATTTCACTGACATGCAGGTGGCCGGATGACAGCACGACGTCACCCTCGGCGATCAGATCGAGGATCGGCAGTACCTCAGGTAGAAGCTTGCCGTTGCCGTCGGTCACCGTCAACGGCGTAGGTTCAAGCATCACTTTCTTGGTCTGCGGAAACTTGTCCTTGAAATGCTCGTCCTTCTTGTGGTGGTCAAGGTGGTTTTTCGAGGAGAAAGTCGGCATCCACACCAGTCTGGCACCGAGCTTGATGCCGTGCTCCACCGCGTAAACGTTGAGGCCGCCGGTGGTGTTGTTGAGCGGCACGCCCGACAGCATCGTCACCTTGAGGTGCTTGAAATGCTTGTTGAGCACTTCGGTCACAGGGGTGGCCGAGTAGTAATGGTCTTTCAGCAGCAGCGCACGAATGCCCACCGAGGATGCCTCCTGCATCGCATCGTAGTGATCGAAGTAGCGCGGCATCACTGACGGGCCGCTGTGGCAATGCAGGTCGACGGCGCCGACCAGCAGGCGGTCCGAGAGGCCAGGGTCGTTCTGGCGCCAGCTGGCGCTGTTGAGTACGGCAGACATGGGTTCTCCTTCAGGCTTTTTTGTCAGTTTCAGAAAATTCAGCCGCCTGGTATTCCACCAGATGTTTGTAATCGTCACGAATCGGCGCAAATACGTCCAGGTTCAGCGCCACTTCGTCGCCAACCGGCTCCACATAGTGCATGGTGTGCGGGGGCACCCGCACCATGCAACCGGGCGTCATCTCGAACATCTGCTCGCCGACGTGGTAGTTCATGCGCCCCTGCACACAAATCGCGATCTGCTCGAAATCATGCTGGTGCGGCCGCACCTGGATCTTCGGTTCGACAAAGTTCATCACCATGATGACGTTTTCGCCGCGGAAACCGCAGCGCTCGATGCCTTGGCGCACGAACTCGCGCGGCAGTGTATTCCAGTCAACCATTTGCACCATAACCATGCACTCCTTGACAGATCGATCAACCAACCAGTATAGTTGTTCCGTTGAACGATACATCGTTTCTTTAAAAGATACAACCCCCACACAAAAAGGAGATGTCATGTCCCCATCCTTGCTGCGCCGCTGTGCGCTCGGCCTTGCGCTTTTGACCCTGTCTGCCGGGGCCTTGGCCCAGGCATTCCCGAACAAGCCGGTGAAGCTGGTGGTGCCCTACCCGGCCGGCGCACCGGTCGACAACGTCGCGCGCGGCCTGGGTGAAGTCCTTTCGACGATCTGGGGCCAGCCGGTACTGATCGACAACCGTGCCGGCGCCAATGAAATCGTCGCGGCATCCGCGGTCACCAAATCGGCAGCAGACGGCTATACCCTGCTGCTGGGCACCGATGCGGCCTATTCGCAGAACGCATTTCTCTACAACAACCTGCCCTACGACGCGAATCGCGAGCTGATGCCGATTTCACGCGTGGTGTTTGTCAACATGGTGCTGATTGCCCGCGGCGAGCTTCCCGCAGCTGGCGCCAAAGATTTTGTCGGCCTGATGAAAAAGGAAGGCGCAAAACGCAACTACGGTTCTGCCGGCGCCGGCGGTACAACCCACCTGGCAATGGAAAGCTTCAAGCAGGAAGGCGCCTTCGACATGCAGCATGTACCCTACAAGGGCATCGCGCCGGCCATGCAGGATCTGCTCGGCGGCAACATCGATGCCCTGTTTGCCGGGGCCACCGCGGCGATTCCCCACCTGAAAACCGGCAAGGTCAAGGTGCTGGGAATCTCCGGCGCCAAACGCGCCAAGGCCCTGCCTGATGTACCGACCTTTGCTGAAGCAGGCTACCCCAAGGTGCAGGCCAATTTTTATCTGGGCCTCTCCGCCCCTGCTGGCACCCCGGTGGCGGTCATCAACAAGATTTCGGCCGACGTGCGCAAGGCGCTCACCGACAAGGCGTTCCTGGAGAAATTTGTCGAGCCCTACGGGTACGATCCGATCGGCGAGACGCCGCAGCAGTTCGGCGAGTTCCTCAAGCGCGATTCGGAGATGAACGCGCAGCGCATCAAGGCGCTTGGCATCAAGCTCGACCTGTAACCGTCAGCCCACTCTCGGCTCGCGGGGTCAAACCCGGATCAGGTCGAGCGGCGCAAACCTGCCTCCGAGAGCGGTTTGCGCCGGAATACGCCACCAGCGCTCAAGAGCGGTTGCATACAACTCGCGAAAATCGACCGCGTGCGGCAAGTTGCCGCCGCCGTCGAGCCGGCCCAGCGCCGGCGGCTGGCCGTACAGCCCACCCTTGACCTGTCCGCCGAACACTAGCTGAGGGGCCGCCGTGCCGTGGTCGGTACCGTTGCTCTGGTTTTCCTTGGGGCGCCGGCCGAATTCAGAATAAGTCATCACCAGCGTATTGTTCCAGCGTCCGATCTCGACCAGCGCTTCTTTCAGCGCCACGATGCCGTCGGCGAGCTGCTTCATCAGGTTGGCATGGGCACCCGGCTGGTTCTGGTGGGTATCAAACCCGCCGAGCGTCACCCGGATCGCGGCGACACCGGCCGGATTGGCCGCAATCTGTGCCGCAGTCCGAATCTGGTTGCCGAACGGCCCCTGCGGGAACACGGTGCGAAATTCGCGCCGCGTGTTCAGGTTGGCGGCCGCTTCGATGATATTGGTTTCGACCTTGAGGATGTGGTTGAGCGCCGGGCTTTTCGCCGCTTTTTTCATGTCCTCGCCCTTTTCATTTTCGATCAGCTTCGCCTGGCGCTGGAACTGGTCGGGGTTGGCCAGTGCCACGCTGCGCGGCGCGCCGGCCAGCGGCCCCATCTCATTGCTGCCCAGCACTATGCCGTCGGCAAGAAAGGCGCGCGGCACCGGGTTGGCCGCAAAGGCGCGCGCCAGCCAGCCGTCGTGCAGAAACTGGTTGGCGTTCGAGCCGGTTTCCCAGATCTCGATCGAGCGAAAGTGCGAGAGGTTGGCGTCCGGATACCCCACGCCTTCGACCACCGCCATCTGCCGACCCTGCCAGAGCGGCAGCAGCGGCGCCAGCGCAGGATGCAGCCCGGCGCGCTCCGACAACTGCACCACCTCGTCGCGCTTGAGCCCGATGCGCGGCCGCAATGCGGCGTAGGCCGGGTCGGCGAACGGCACCACGGTGTTGAGGCCGTCGTTCGCCCCCTTGAGTTCGACCAGGATCAACAAGTTGCCAAAGGCTGATGGCGCCTGGCTCTGCGGTGCCTGCGCCCATGCCGGCCCCCATGCCAGAACCGGAACGGTTGCACCCAGCTTGAGGAATGCGCGTCGCTGCATGGTCGGCCTCATTTCAATTGATACATCGGGTCGAGCAGCAGCGCCTTGAGCAACGCCTGCTGGCCGAGTTCGGCGCCCAGCGGGTTGGCCGGTTCGCCCGGCAGTACGGCGCGCTTGATGGCCCCATACGACTGCCCGGAAAACTGCGCCAGGTACCTGCCGCTGTCAAACTGGATGCTGGCAGCCGCCTTCATGAAGCGCTCCCGGCCTTCCTCGCCCATCCGCCCCAGTTGCTGCACCTTGCCGAACTCCTGCGCCTTGATGCCGGCCATGCGCATCGGCTCGGGCGGCATGCCGCCCGCCAGCTCGCGCATTTCGTCGACCCGGAACATGCGCTCGACAAACTGCTTGCGGGCCAGCAAACTGGTGCTGTTGATCCAGGCTTCGCCGCCCGGCCAGCCGCGCACGTTGGGCGGTGCAAACAGGTTTTGCCCGAGGCCGGCAGCCACCAGGCTGAACGGCAAGGGGTCGGAATAGGTGATGCCCAGCTGGCGCACCGTTCCCACCACCAGTTCCACCGGGCTTTTCACCAGCACGGCGCGATGTTCGGGGGCGTAGAAGCGCGGTGACGTCAGGATACCGCGCAGCGCCGTCTTGATGTCGTAACGGCTGGCCCGAAAATCCCCGGCGATGCGGCGAATCTCGCTTTTGTTGGCCGGCGTATCGACATCGGGCGAGACAAACTCGCGCCAGAGCTTCTTGACCACGAACTCGGCAGTCGCCGGCTGGGCCAGCAGGATGTCGAGCACGGCGTCGCCATCCAGGTTGCCGCTGCGCCCCAGCACCGTCTTGACGCCGTCGTCGTGCAGCATCGGCCGAAACTTGAACGCGGCGTTGTCGTCCATGTCGAGGCTCCAGCCGGTGTAGGCGCGCGCCGCCTCCTTGATGTCGCGCTCGGTGTAGTTGCCCTCACCCAACGTGAACAGCTCCATCACCTCGCGGGCAAAGTTTTCGTTCGGCTGGGCCTTGCGATTGCTGGCGGCATCCAGATAAATGATCATCGCCGGGTCTTTGGCGGCGGCGTGCAGCAATTCGCCAAAATTGCCCAGCGCGTGCCGGCGCAACAGCAGGTTTTGCCGGTACATGAGCTGCGGTGATTTCACCTTCTGCACACTCGACACAAAATGGTTGTGCCAGAACAGCGTCATGCGTTCGGCCAAGGGCGCCGCTGTCTGCAGCATCTCGGCCATCCACCAGGTCTTGAGTTCGAAGTTGCGCCTTGCCTCGCGCTGCTGCCAGGCGCGGCGCTCCTCTTCCGTCATGCTCTTGAGGCGCGCCGGGCGCTCGACCGGCTCGTTGACCCACTCCGGCGGCGGATTGCGCGGTGCCGCAGCAGCGGAAGACCCGAGCATGCGGTTGACGGCCTGTTCGCGGCTCAGGGTTGCAAAGTGCCGGACTTCGGTCTCCGTGGGAGAGAATCCGGCGCGCCCCATCAGGAGGCGCGCATCGTCGGGCCCCAGGGCCGCCGCGATGCTCGCGCTCGACCACAACACGGCACACAGCAGCGCCGCGGCGGGAGGGAGTGACGCGAGTCGCAACATGGGTCTAGCGCTTGGGCGGGTCACGATAAAGATCTCGGCCATGATCACGCACCTGATCGCGCAGGGCGCGCCGCTCCTCGGGGCTCATGCGCTGGCCGCCGTGCTCGCTTTTTTCGGTGCGTTCGTTGCGTTCGCCCTGCTGCGGGCGCCGTTCGATCTGCTCGCGACGCTGCTCCTGGCGCTCGGCGCGGCGCTCCTGAAAATGCCGCCCGCCACCGCCCGGCCCGTTGCCGCCGGGCCCCGCGGGGCGCGGCTGCGCCAAAGCCGCCTGGCTGGCCACCAGGAGGCACAGAACGATGAGGGAGACGGTGCGTTTCATGATGTCTGCTTAACGGCAGCCAGTACGGGGAGTTGACGCATGATACGGATTGCCCCCCTCCCAAATGGTAAAAAGTTGTAACCCGCGCATGCAATAACAACACGCTTTGCCGCCTGATGGTCGTCCATTCCGGGTCTGGTTACAATCTTCGCATGCATACTGAAACCTACGACTACATCATCGTTGGCGGCGGCAGTGCCGGCTGCGTGCTGGCCAACCGGCTCTCCAGAGACCCGGCTACGCGCGTACTGCTGGTCGAAGCGGGCGGCCGCGACGACTGGATCTGGATTCACATCCCGGTAGGCTACCTGTACTGCATCGGCAACCCGCGCACCGACTGGATGTATCGTACTTCCAAGGACCCGGGACTGAACGGCCGCGACATCCATTACGCGCGCGGCCTCGGCCTTGGCGGCTGTTCGCTGATCAACGCCATGGTTTACATGCGCGGCCAGGCACGCGATTACGACGAATGGGCCCAGCTCACGGGCGACTCCTCATGGAATTGGGAGGGCGTGTTGCCGCAATTCAAACGACACGAAGATTTTTACCGGGGAGCCTCCGAACATCACGGCGCCGGTGGCGAATTGCGCGTCGAAGAGCAGCGCCTCTCGTGGGACATCCTGGACCGCTTTGCCGAAGCTGCCAATCAGGCCGGCATCCCTAAAACCGATGATTTCAATCGCGGCAACAACGAGGGCACCGGCAAGTTCCAGGTGACGCAAAAAACCGGCGTGCGCTGGCACGCCGGCAAGGCGTTCTTGCCAACTGACACCGAGGCCCGGCGCCACAACCTGCGCATCGTGCGCAACGCGCGCGCTACGCGCCTGCTGTTCGACGGCAAGCGCTGTTCCGGCGTTGAAATCCTGAGCCAGCATCGCGACGCGACGGTGCAATGGCAGGCGCTCGCCAATGCCGAAACCATTCTTTGCGCCGGCTCGATCGGCACCCCGCAACTGCTGCAGCTCTCCGGGGTCGGGCAGGCCGCTCTGCTGCAGCAACACCAGATCCCGGTGGTGCACGCTCTCGAAGGCGTCGGCGCCAACCTGCAGGACCACCTGCAACTGCGCATGGCCTACAAGGTCAAGGGCATCAAAACCCTCAACACCATGGCCAACAGCCTCTGGGGCAAGGCGATGATGGGGCTGGAGTACGCGCTCAGGCGCAGCGGCCCGCTGTCGATGGCGCCGTCGCAACTGGGCATCTTCACCCGCTCGTCCGGTGAGCACGCCACCCCCAACCTCGAATACCACGTGCAACCGCTCTCGCTCGACAAATTCGGCGACCCGCTGCACCCCTTCCCCGCGTTCACCGCATCGGTCGCCAACCTGCGCCCGACCTCGCGTGGGCACGTGCGCATCCAGTCGGCGCGTCACGAGGACAAGCCTGAAATCCACTGCGCCTATTTATCCACACCGGAAGACCGCAAGGTGGCGGCCGACGCGCTCAAGCTTTCGCGCCGCATTGCTGCGATGCCGGCGCTTGCGCCGTACTCGCCCGAAGAGTTCCTGCCCGGTCCGCAGTTTCAGACCGACGAACAACTCGCAGTCGCGGCCGGCAACATCGGCACCACCATCTTTCACCCGGTCGGCACCTGCAAGATGGGGCGCGCCGACGACGACACGGCGGTGGTCGATACGCGCCTGCGGGTACGCGGCATTGCCGGCCTGCGCGTGGTCGACGCGTCGGTGATGCCGACCATCACCTCGGGCAACACGGCGGCGCCGACTATGATGATCGCGGAAAAGGCCGCAGCGATGATCCTGGCGGATCGCGCCACCGCATAGAACCCGACTCGAGGAGCCCCTCACATGGAAATGTCCGCGATTCCCTTCGGCACCACCGATTGGTCGGGCGTCCCCCGCACCGAACACAAGGGCGACACCGGCATGGCCACCTGGCGCACGCAACAGTTCGGCAGCATCCGCGTGCGCCAGGTGGAATACACGCCCGGTTATCTCGCCGACCACTGGTGTGTGAAAGGCCACATTCTGCTGTGTCTGGAGGGCGAGCTGCATACCGAGCTCAAGGACGGCCGCAGTTTCGTGCTCAAACCCGGCATGAGCTACCAGGTTGCGGACAACGCCGAGCCGCACCGCTCCTCGACGAACGTCGGGGCGAAGTTGTTCATCGTCGATTGATGTAAGCCGAGAATCTGCCTGAGAGTCTGTCCGGCAATCGTACCGAGAAACGGCCTGAAAGGCGCTCCCACCAACGGTTCTATGGCATTGCCCTCCAGGTGCGTTGTGGCACAACGGTTTTCGAGCTGTCGCCATCGTGATCCACGATGCACGCGCCACGCTGAACCGGCGTTGCCGCCTCTCGGTATCCACGGGTTTGTTAAAGTTGCGCCCATGCATAGCTCAATCCCTTTTCCCATCGACTGGCAAGCCAATCGTCCCGACGAGCGCGGCACCACCGGCCGCTGCATCGCTGCCGCCTTGCTCATCGGGACGATTGTGCTGCTGCCAGGCGCGGCCTACGCCAACTCCGAAATCTGGGTGTGTACCGACCCCGAAACCGGCGCCAAAACCTACACCAGCAAGCCGCGCAACACGCGCAATTGCCGCAACACCGATCTGGGCTCGAGCCGGGCGCGCACGGCGCCCACCTCTTCCGCCGCTGCGCCCGCCTCCGCGCCGGCCACGCGCAGCGCAGCAGCGCGCCAACCTGTGTCAGCCGAAACGCGCGGCCGCGAGGCAGACCGCAAACAAATCCTGCGCGATGAGTTGACGTCCGAAAGCCGCAAGCTGGCCGAACTGCAGCGTGAATTCCAGGGCAACGTGCCGATGCGTCGCGCCGACGAGACCGACATTGCCAAATTTGCCGAACGCTCCAAGCGCCTCACCGATGAGGTCGAGCGCACCCGTGCCAACATCCAGGCACTGGAGCGCGAATTGGGGCGCATGTAGATCGGCACGCCAGTCTCGGCCGGCGCGATGGGAAAGCTGCGCAAACTTACCGTCGCATGGGGCGACACCAAATCGCGTCTCGCAATCTCGCAAAGGGATGACCCGCGCCGACATTCCCGCATGGCGCGGCAGCACCATGCGGAAGGGATGACTTGGAAACTCTCGTAATCAGCATCTTCGCCGGTCTATTCGGCATGGCCTATTCAGCTACGGAAAGAAGCGGTCAAAGCTTTCTGCCCTGTTCTCAGGCGTAGCACTGTGCGTCTACCCGTACTTCTTCGACAGCCTGCTCTGGCTGTGCGTGGTCGGCGCGGTGTTTTTGATCCTGCCTTTTGTAGTCGAGTTCTGACGCGGCTGGCTGGCTACTCCGGCTTGATCCCAGCCGCCTTGATGATCTCGGCATTCGACGCCATTTCTTCCCTGATCAGGGCGTCGAACTGCTCCGGGCTCATCGGCAGCGCCTCTGCGCCAAGCGCGATGAAGCGCTCGCGCACCTCGGGCGCCTGCAGCGCCTTGAGCGTCGCCTGGTTGATTTTTTGCACCACGTCGCGCGGCGTCTTCGACGACACCAGCATGCCGATCCAGAACAGGTAGTCCGATTTGGGCACGCCGGCTTCAGCCAGCGTCGGCACGTCGGGCAGCAGCGCCGAGCGTTTGGTGGTGCCGACTGCCAGCGCGATCAGCTTGCCGGCCTTGATCATCGGCAGGGCCGAGACCAGCGGCGCGAAGAAGTAATCAACGCGCCCCGCCACCGTCTCGGTGATCGCCTCGGGCGAACCCTTGTACGGCACGTGCAGCGCGCTGATGCCGGTGGCGATGCGGAATTTTTCGGCATTCATGTAGGTGGCGGTGCCGACCCCGACCGAGGCGTAGTTGAGCGCCCCAGGCTTGGCTTTGGCCGCATCGATCACGTCCTTGACGGTCTTGTAGCCCTTGTCCGCCGCCACCACCATCACGTTCGGCACCACCGCCAGCGGCGTGACGCCGGCAAAATCGCGCAACGCATCGTAAGGCACCTTGCTGATCAGCGGCGTGACCGTATGCGCGGCCGTGTACACAAAAATGCTGTGGCCGTCCGGCGGCGACGTGACGATGTTCTGCGCGGCGATCGTGCCGGCAGCACCGGTGCGGTTTTCCATCACCACCGACACGCCCAGCTCCGCCTGCAGTTTCTCGGCCACGGCGCGGCCGATGATGTCGGAGGCACTACCGGCCGAGGCGCCGGACACCAGGCGCACGGTCTTGCCGGGAATCGGGAAGCCCTGCGCCTGAACTACGATAGGGGCCAGCGCCAACGCGGCGATGACGAAGGAAGCACCGTTCAAGTACTTGCGGTGTGGCGCCGGGATTGCTGAATGGGTCATGAAGGAGCTCCTTGTTTTTCGTGGACGGGCTATTGGCGCGGCAGGCCGAGCTGCGCGGCCATCCAGTCGGCCGTGCGATGGCGGTAGCGGTAGGGCCGGTTGTTGGCAATGTGGTTGCCGTCTTCGACGATCAGCACCTCGGACGGTCCCTGCGCCTCGTCGGCCATGCGCTGCGTGTCCTGCCAGGGAATCAGCCGGTCGAGCTTGCCGGTCACCAGGAACAGCGGGCAGGTGATCTGCCGTGCGATGCCGTTCTTGAGCGTCAGCGTGCGACTGTGCTCGCGCGCTTCCGCCTGCGTCGCCAGGTGGCTGCGCACCCGGAACGCCTCGCGCGTGAGCTCGGGCAGTTTGTCCCAGGTATCGCTGAAATCGTAGGGGCCGGCCAGGCCGATGCAGGCCTTGATGCGTTTTTCGAAGGCCACCGCGCGTGGCGCGTAGTAGCCACCCAGGCTCACACCCCACAGGCCGATGCGCGCACTGTCGACCTCTGGACGCGTCAGCACCCAATCGACCATCGCCTTGACCGCTACTTCGTAGTCGCCGCGAATCGGAAAATCGTATTCGGCCTCGCCCTGCCCCGGGCCATCCACCATCAGCGTCGCCATGCCGCGCGCGAGGAACGGCCCTTCGTAGGCTTCGAGCTCTTCCTTGGCCGAATCGAGCCCCGGCACCATGATCAGCACCGGCGGCTTGACCGCACCCGCGGGCAGGCGCAGAAAGCCCGCAAGGTGGCCGCCCTCGTAGGGAATCTCGACGCGCACCACCGGCGGGCGCATCAGCGGTAGTGCCAGCTGCTTGCATGCCACCGCCTTCATGTGTGCGGCGCGCATTTCGGGCACGTTATGGACCGCAAGAAATTTGCCGAAGTGGTAATAGGTGGCGGCGCGCGACAGGTGCTCGGCGGCGCTCAGCTTGTAGCCCTCGGCCAATGCCTCGCGACCCAGCGCTTCATGCACTGCGGCGCGCGCGCACCAGGCGGCGCACCAGTCTTCCCAGCGCTCGACGCCGGCTGTCACTTCCTGGAAGTCGGCGAGGATCACGCCGTTGGAAACAAACCGGGGCGCCCAGTGGGAAATGGCGGAGGCAACGCGGGGATCTTGGCTCATGGCGGGTATCGAGAGGGAATCAAATGCCGAGGGTGGGAAGCATCTCGACGGGATAGCGCTCGCCTGCGCGCGCGCCGGGGGCGAATATGGCTTCGAGGGCACGGCGATCGGCGGCGCCCAGGGGATACGCCACTGCCGCGACGCTTTGTTCAACATACGCCGCGCGCTGGGTCCCGGTCACCGGCACGATGTCGTCGCCCTGCGCCAGCACCCAGGCGAGCGCCAGTTGCGCGTTGGTCAACCCAAGGCGCTTGGCAATGGTTTCCATTTGTGCCACAAGTAGCAGGTTGCGCGCCAGGTTGTCGCCCTTGAAGCGTGGATGGATGCGGCGCCGGTCGCCGGGCGCGAGGTCGTCGTAACTCTTGATGTCGCCGGTCAGGAGGCCGCGGCCCAGCGGCGAATAACCGACAAAGCCGATGCCGAGGCGCCGGCAGGCAGGAATCACGTCGGCCTCGGCATCGCGCGCCCACAGCGAGTACTCGGTTTGCAGCGCCGCCAGCGGATGCACGCGATGTGCGCGCTCCAGGGTCGCGACCCCGGCTTCGCAAATCCCCAGATGGCGCACCTTGCCCTGCTGCACCAGGCGCGACATCGCGCCGAAGGTGTCTTCGATCGGCACCTTGGGATCGACGCGATGCAGGTAGTAAACATCGATGCAATCGGTGCCGAGGCGCTTGAGGCTCGCCTCGCAACAGGCGATTGCATATTCGGGTCGCGCGTCGGTGGCCTTGCTGCCGTCCGGCAGGGTGAGGTTGCCGAATTTCGAGGTGACCACCACATTCTTGCGCGCGCTACCCAATGCCGTGCCCAGCCACTCTTCGTGCAGTCCGTTCCAGTAAGCGTCGGAGCTATCGAAAAACGTCACACCCAGTTCCAGCGCCCGACCTATCAATGCATCGAATTGCGTGCGCCCTGCGGCACTGAAATCGCTGGCACCCATGCTGTGCCCCAGGGCGAGGCACGACACGATCGGACCGGACGCCCCCAACTGCCGCAACTGCATTGCCGCTCTCCACTATGGTTGATGTTGTCCTCGCGTACGGCATGAGCGCACTTCGGGCGGCGCGTAGTGTAGCGCGAGTCGCCGTCCATCCACCCGCCAGCGCCGCGCGCCCGGCCCGACGATCGCGCGCAACCCTTGTCCAGCAGCGCCATCACCGATATGATGGGATTTGGATAGCAACCACCCAGGAGCGCGCCATGCCGAAAACCCGCATCACCCACCCCGCCGTCGGAGAAGCCCCGCCCGGTCGCTGGTCCAACGCCATCAAGGCCGGCGACTTCCTGTTCATCTCCGGCCAGGTGTCGCGCAGCCTCGACGGCAGCGTCATCGAGGGCCAGGATGAATACGCGCAGTCGATGGTGATCTTTACACGCATCAAGCATCTGGTTGAAGCCGCAGGCGCGACGCTCGATGACGTGGTCAAAGTCACCATCTACGTCGTCAACATCAAGAAAAATACCGAAGTGTGGCGCGCGCGCCAGCAATTTTTCACCGGTGATTTCCCGGCCTCCACGCTGGTACAGGTGGCAGCGCTGGGCTCGCCCGAGGTGCTGGTCGAAATCGAGGCCGTTGCCCACCTGGGGGAAAAATGACGCATCCGACACCGCTTGGGCGCCTGACGCGTCGCGCGCTGTTCGGCCCGGCGCTGGCGCTTGCCGCAATGCTGGGCGCAGGGCCTTTCGCGACGGCTGCCGACTTCCCGACCCGGCCGATCCGCATCATCGTGCCCTATGCACCGGGCGGCGCGTCCGAGACCATGGCGCGCCTGGTGGCCGAGCGCCTGAGCCAGTCTCTGAAACAACCGGTGCTGATCGACAACCGCCCCGGCGGCGGCACCGTGATCGGTGCATCGATCGCGGCCCAGGCCCCGGCCGACGGCTATACGCTGTTCGTCAATGCATCGAGCTTCGTCATCAACAGCCATCTCATCACCAAGCTGCCCTACGACCCTTGGAAGGACTTTGTGCCGCTCACGCTGGCGGCATCGAACCCGCACGTGCTGGTGACCAGCAATGCCCTGGCGACCAAAACGCTGGCCGAGTTCCTCGGTGTGGCCAGGGCGAAGGGGAGCACGCTGTCCTATGCGTCGTTCGGCAACGGCAGCTCCGGGCATCTGGCATTCGAATTGCTCAAGAAGACCTACGGTTTCGACATGGTGCATGTGCCCTACAAAAGCACCCCGCAGGCCATGACCGACGTGATGGGCGGGCAGGTGCAGGCGATGCTCACCGATACGCCGGCGGCAGTGCCGCAGGCCAAGGCCGGCAAGATGATGGTGCTGGCCATCGCCGCCGACAAGCGCAGTGCGTCGCTGCCGGACGTGCCGACCTTTCAGGAAGTCACCGGCACGCGCTTCCTGTCGCGCTCGTGGTTCGGCTTTCTGGTGCGCAGCGGCACGCCGCCCGACGTACAGAAGATTCTTTACGCCGAGATCGTCAAGGCATTGCAGGCACCAGACCTCAAGGCCAGGCTCAATGACCTGGGCATGGAGTCGATTGCCTCGACCCCGGAGGAGTTTGCGAGTTTCATGAGGGTCGAGTCCGAACGCTTTGCCGACGCGATTCGTTTTTCGGGAACCAAGGCGGACTAGGCCGCCGCCCCGCCATCCTCAACCGACTGCAATCGCGACGTCGCGCGCACCGGAGCCTTCTTCATGGGATTTCTGATCCCATTTCTTGCCTTCATGTGTTTCGCGATCGGGGCATTTTCATGGTTGGCCGTGAAGCGCAGCCGCCGCGAAGCCCACATTCGCACCTACTTCCTGCCCAAGGGCCTGTACGACAAGCTGCGCGAAAAACACCCGCACCTGACCCTCAAGGACTGCCAGATCGTCGCGCAGGGATTGCGCCAGTTCTTTCTCGCCTACCTCAAGAGCGGCCACCAGTTTGTGTCGATGCCGTCACAGGTGGTCGATGACTTGTGGCACGAATTTATTTTGCACACAAAGGGCTACCAGGCGTTTTGCCAACAGGCGTTCGGGCGCTTTCTGCACCACACCCCTGCGACCGCCATGAGCGATGCCAGGCAAAGCAACGCCGGCTTGCGACGCTGCTGGTGGTATGCCTGCACTGAAGAAAACATCAATCCGCGCACGCCGGCGCGATTGCCGTTGCTGTTTGCCCTCGACACCAAGCTCAACATCGCCAACGGCTTTCGCTATGCCGCCAATTGCTCGACCCTGCGAAGGGAGGAAATGGCCACCGGCAACGCATCGGTGACCTACTACGGCGGCGATTTCGCGAGCACGTCGGTTGACGGCAGCACCGACGGCTTCGCCGACAGCGGCTCCGATGGCGGAAGTGACAGCGGCTGCGGCGGCGGCGGCGGATGTGGCGGCGGTGGCGGCGACTAGCTGCGTCTTGGACAGGCCAAAGAAGCGCTCCCACCAACGCTTTTCGGCGATCATCCCTCTGTAGCGAGGCGCGCCTGTACCGCTGCCACGGTGCGCCTGGCGATGTTCCCCAGGTGAATCTGGCTGGTGCCCTCGTACAGGCGAAACAGCCTGACATCGCGGTAGAAACGCTCGGCGACGTTGTCGGCGATATAGCCGCCGCCGCCAAACACCTGTACCGCGCGATCCGCGACGCGACCGCACATCTCGGAGGCAAACAGCTTGCACATCGATGCTTCCATGGTCACGTCTGCGCCGGCGTCGCGCTTGTGCGCGGTTTCCAGCACCAGCGCGCGCGCGGCGTGCACCTCGACATTGCTCTCGGCGATCATCTGCTGCACCATCTGGAATTCGGCGACCGGCTGGCCGAATTGCCGGCGTGAGGTTGCGCGCAGCACCATTTCGTCCACCAGGCGGATCGCCGGGCCGATGCACAGGCCCGCAAGGTTGATGCGCTGCTTGTTGAGAGCCTTCATGGCCGAGCGGAAACCGACGCCCGGCTGGCCGCCGAGGATCGACGCCGCCGCTACGCGGCAGTGATCCAGCCTCACTTCCCCCACCGGCGAGCCGCGCTGCCCCATCATGGGGTAGCCCTCCGAGGTCGAAAGCCCCGGCGTGCCGCGCTCGATCAGGAACGCGGTGATGCCCGAGGCGCCTTTGCTGTCCGGGTCGCTGCGTGCAAACACCGTGAACAGGTCGGCGATCGGCGCATTCGTGATGTAGCACTTGTGCCCGGAGATGACATAATCGTCGCCCTCCCTGATGGCCACTGTTTGGAGCGCAGTGGCATCCGACCCGGCATCAGGCTCGGTGAGCGCAAAACAGCCGGTGACTTCACCGCTGGCCAGACGCGGCAGATGGCGGCGCTTCTGCTCTTCGGTGCCGTCGACGATCAGTGCCTCCGAGGCGATGCCGGTATTACCGCCAAAGCGCGCGCGAAACGTGGTGGCCGCTTGCGAGACTTCAATGTTGACCAGCGACAGCTCTTCCGATGTCAGCCCCGCCCCGCCATAGGCTTCGGGAATGCTGTGGCCAAACAAGCCGATGGCGCGCATGCGCGCAACCACTGCCTCGGGTATTTGATTGCTCTTGTCGATCGCCGCTTCAAACGGCATGCACTCGCTGCGTACGAAGCGGCGAACCTCGGTCAACAGGGCGTTGAGTTTTTGCGGGTCACGAATCATGGCGGGTCTTTTTCGGAGATTGTTGCAGTTGCGGTTACGCCTACTTCAGTGCAAACCCCTGCCCGCGCACATAGGGGCCGAAGCTGTGACGCTCAGGCACATGGTATTGGCGCGCCTTGTCTTCCGACCAGGTGTAGGGCTCGACGCTGCCAAACTCGTCGACATTGCGCTGCTTGTTCGCCGCCGTGGGTTCGCGCACCGCGCGGCGCGCGTCGTAGGCCGCCAGTTCGGCATCAAAGTCGCTCGCATCATAGTGGTCGACATGCACCGTCACGGCCGGCGGCAGGCGCATGCTGAGGCGCCCGGCATCGTTCGGATGCCCGACGCACATGCCGGCCACCGGAAACACACCCTGCGGCAGGCGCAGCAGCTCGCTGGCACGCTCGACCTGGTTGCGGATCAGGCTGATTGGGCACACTGCCAGCCCGAGCGACTCGGCTGCGGTAGTGAAAGCCTGCATGACGATGCCGGCATCAACCGCACTGTTCATGAACATGTCGAGCGTGTCGTTCGGAAACGGCTTGCCGCGCAGCTCGGCAATGCGGCGCAGGCGCCGGTTGTCGCCGCAAAACACCAGGAACTCGGGGGCGTTGGCGATCCACGGCATCGACGGCACCAGATCGTTGATGGCCGCACGCAAGGCCGGCTCGCGCACGATGATGATGCTGGCCTGCTGCAGGTCCGACTTGGCCGGAGCCGACAAGGCGGCAGCCAGCGCGATCTCAAGCATCTCGGCAGATACCGGCTGCGGCGTGAAGCGGCGCAGCGAGCGGCGCGTCAACATGCCGGCCACCGTCACCGCGGCGGCTACGGGCAGGTCCTTGCCCGCTTGCGTCGGCAGGCCGAAGCGACGCTCGATCAGGTCGGCGATGGTCGCCGCCGGATCAAGGGCGATAAAGGGATTGGTCATGCTTGTTTCCAAGCCGCGTTCGGCACGGCCGGCACGGCAACCTTACCCGGCATGCCGGGGACAATGCAATCCAAAGGCGACGTATCCAGGCGCGACATGTCTTTCTCCACTGACAGCTTTTCGATGGCGGGTATTATGCGATGAAGCCGTAAACCCTGCCCCACCCCTGCACCCCACGCCCTGCACCACGGAGACCACATGCAACCAACCCCCACACCACCGCGCGCCCGAGGCGGCGCAGGCCGGCTCCTCGCCGCGATGCTCGCCTTCCTCGGCGCCGCGGCGTGCGCGCCGCTGCCGACCCACGACGCATCCGGTCTGAGCCATCTCGCAGCAGCCGCGCATCGCAGCCCGAATAACGTGGCGCGCGACGCGTTTCGCCATCCGGTCGAGTCGCTGACGTTTTTCGGCATTCGCGTGGACAGCACCGTGGTCGAGATCCTGCCGGGCAGCGGCGGTTACTACATGGAGTTCCTCGCGCCCTACCTGAAAGACAAGGGTCGCTACATCGCCGCCAATCGCGATCCGGCAGCACCGGCAAACTATCTGGCCGACCACCAGAAGCTGCTGGCGCGCCTCAAAGCCGAACCGGCCCTCTACGGCAAGGTCGAAGTCACGCCCTTCAATGCCGGCCTGCACGACATCGCGCCGCCAGGCAGTGCCGATTTCGTCATCACGTTTCGCGACCTGCACAACTGGATCGCCCGCAACGAGATTGACGGGGCCTTGCGCGCGTTCCACAAGGCCTTGAAACCGGGCGGCGTGCTCGGCATCGTCGACCATCGCGGCTTGCCCGATGTGCCCCAGGAGGCGCAGACCAAAAACGGCTACATCCGCCAGGATTACGCGATTGCTCTGATCGAAAAGGCCGGTTTCAGGTTTGCCGGGGCATCCGAGGTCAATGCCAACCCGAAAGACACCAAGAACCATCCGGAAGGCGTGTGGGCCTTGCCGCCGACGTATCGCAACAAGCACCTCGATCGCGCCAAATACCAGGCGATCGGCGAGAGCGACCGTTTCACGCTGAAATTCATCAAGCAGTAATCCGCCGCGGCAGCGGCGGCCCCGGTGCGCGGCCTCAAACCTTGAAGGTCATCGGCCGGTCGTCATCGTCTTCGGTGCGGAATCCGCCGCGCGCCAGAAGGCCACGGTCTTTCATGTCGAGCGGCTGGGCGAATTTGAGCAGGCCGGCTGCCACGACAAAATTTTCCGCACGGGTCGGATCACGGTAGTAGTCGCGCGGGCCATAGGGCTGGCCGTTGATCATCAGGATCGGAATCCCGCCCTGGCACAGCGCATGCTCGCTGGTCACCTGCACTTTTTCGATCGTCGGGCCCTTGAGCCAGTCAATGGTGGCAACGAGGTTCATGGCTGCATGTCTCCGGGGGGGGCATGGTAGTGTAAACGACTCGCGTGCGCTGCCCTCCCTCAGAGCCAGGTGCCGAGCATCGCCAGCACGGCTGCCAGCATCACGCCCGTCGCGACCCAGCCAAGCACGCTATGCCGCAGCGACAGCGTGAAGTCCCCCATGATGCGCCGGGAGCTGGCCAGCACCATCATCATGGCCATGATCGGCACGGCGATCACGCCGTTGATCACGGCGCTCCAGAACAGCGCCTTGATCGGATCAACCGGCAGGAAATCGATCAGCGCGCCCCCCATGGTCGCGATCGCGATGATGCCGTAGAAGCCGCGCCCTTGCGCCGGCCATTTCAGATCGAGCCCGGTCTTCCAGTGAAACGTCTCGGCCACCGCGTACGCGGCTGAACCGGCCAGCACCGGCACGGCGAGCAGACCGGTGCCGATGATGCCCAGGCCGAACAGCAGGAACGCAAACTCGCCGGCGAGCGGACGCAACGCCTGTGCCGCATCGGCCGAAGTCTGGATGTTCACCAGGCCGGCGGCGTGCAGCGTCACGGCGGTGGACAGGATGATGAAAAACGCCACCAGATTGGAGAAACCCATGCCGACCCAGGTATCGACCTTGATGCGACGCAGCCGCGCCAGCGCGCCGGCCGGCTCGCGGCGCAGGCTGGCGGCCCCTGGCGTCGCACGCAGGTCTTCGACCTCCTGTGCCGCCTGCCAGAAAAACAGATACGGGCTGATGGTGGTGCCGAATATCGCCACCACCATCATCAGCGTGTTGTTGTTCCAGGCCAGGCTCGGCCAGAGGGAGGCGCGCACCACCTCGCCCCACGGCACATGCACGGTAAATGCCACTGCCACGTAGGAAAGTAGGGCCAGCGTAAGCCATTTGAGGTAACGCACATAGCGCTGGTACGACAGAAACACCTGCAAGACCAGGCACAGCAGCCCGAAGAACAGGGAATACACATGCCGCGGTCCTCCGAGGAACAAGTGCAGCGCATCGGCCATCGCCGCGATGTCGGCTGCGATATTGATGGTATTGGCGACCACAAACAGCAGCACGATGCCGTACAGCAGCGCCGGCGCAAAGCCACGCCGGATGTTTGCCGCCAGCCCACGGCCAGTCACGACGCCGAGCCGTGCACTCACCATCTGGATCGCCGCCATCAACGGATAGGTGAGGATCACCGTCCACAGCATGTTGAAGCCGAACTGAGCCCCCGCCTGCGAGTAGGTGGCGATGCCGCTCGGGTCGTCGTCGGCGGCACCGGTGATGAGCCCGGGCCCGAGCTGTTTCAGGACCGGCCCCAGCGAAGAGGCGCGCGTGAAGCGGCGGATCAGGTCAATTGGGGTCGGCATCTGCAGCACAGGTTATACCTGTGTTGCAGATGCTGCCGCCATCCCCCAATTGCAAGACTTTGTCTATGTCCTTTACAAGGTCAATGCGGGGCAGGCCTCACGCGCCGCGCACCGGCGGCATCGCAGTTTCCGCCTCGGCGTAGGCCTTGCCGCCGGGGGACAGCGCCGAATGCTCGCGCCTTGAGGTCAGCAGCGGATAAAACATTTCGGTAAACCAGCGCTCCTTGCCGAACAGCTGGTCGTCCTTCAGGCCCACCTGCGGCGGGTAGCGCCGCGTGATGTGCGCGCTGCCGAACAGGATGTCCCAGAAAAACAGCAGATTGCCGAAGTTGCCCTTGTAATGGCCGACACCGTCCTGGTTGGTCATCGCATGATGCGCCCAGTGCGTCGCCGGCGTCGAGATGGTGCGCTCCACCACCCACATCAGGGGGCCGAGGGCCTTGATCCGGTAGAGCCGCTCGTCCCAGGGCACGGCGCAGTGCGCGCCCATGATCACGGTGAGCTTGATGATGATGTATACGAGATAGACGTTGCCGAACCCGAGATAGATCAAGCAGCCGGAGATCCATAGCCCCGGCATCATCAGGTAATAGAAGAAGTTATTGCGATAGGTCATGCGCATGCTCATGTACTGCGCCGTGTGGTGCGCGCGATGCAGCGGCCACAGCAGCGGCGTGTGCGACAGCCGGTGCCACCAGTATTGCGTCATGTCGTCGGCCAGCAGCAGGATGCCGAACATGGCCCACCAGGGCATCCATGCCAGTGCGCCGCTGGCCTCGGGAAAAAGCAGCGCACCGGCCTTGCCGGTGAGCGCAAAGATCAGCGGCTGGACCAGGGCGACCAGCAACACAAACATGAACAAGTCGACCTTGTTGTCGTCCGGTGTGACCTTCAATTGCTTGTGGCGGCCGGAGGCAAATTCGAGCCCCGCGTACATCAGGATGATGAGCACGAGAATCACATTCTGGACGGGGTTCATGGTGGTCTCCTTGGGGTTGCCACTGTTTTGCCAAGTTCTTGTGTTTTGCGAAGTTCTTGTGACGACATTGTTCGGCCGCACGGTGTATTTGTCCAATGCATTTATATGCTCCAATCAATGCGTAAAATGCATTGCCATATCAGGCACACACCATGGATCTGAAGCGCCTCAGCCATCTGGTCGCCCTCGCCGAAGAGCGCAACTTCGCGCGTGCGGCGAAGCGCGTGCACCTGTCGCAGCCCGCGTTCAGCCGCAGCATCCAGGCGATCGAGGCTGAACTGGGTCTGCCCCTGTTTGATCGCGGCACCACCGAAGCCACACCCACCACCGCCGGCAGCTTCGTGATCGAGCGCGCACGCAAACTGCTGTTCGACAGCCGCTGCCTGGAGCGCGATGTCGGGCTGTTCCGCCAGCGACTGATCGGCGACCTGGCGTTTGGCGCCGGCCCCTACCCGGCAGCAACCCTGCTCCCTGCACTCCTGGCCGAGCTGCGCCAGCAACACCCCGCGATCAAGATGCGCGTCGAGGTCAACAACTGGACCTACCTGGCACAACATCTGCGCAACGAAGAGCTCGATTTTTTCGTAGCCGACACCCGCGAGCTGCCCCCGGGCGCCGACCTGCACGTCACACCGCTGGCGCGGCAGCATGGCGCCTTCTACGTGCACGCCGGCCACCCCTTGCAGGCGCGCCGTCGACTGCACCCGGCCGAGATGGCGCCGTTCGGCATCGCCACGGTGCGCCTGCCGCGGCTGATACGTGCACGCCTGCTGGCGATGCTCGGCATGCCGCCGGACGGCGCATTGCCGCTGGCACTCGAATGCGACGACATCCACTTGCTAAAACACGTGGCGCTCGGTACCGACACGATTTTGGCCGCCTCGCACGCCGTGGTGCGAGAGGAGGTGCGGCAAAAACGCCTCAGCCTGCTCAACGTCGCCCCCCTGCCGACCCTGTACGCCGAGATGGGCGTCGTGTCGCTCAAGGGCCGCAGCCACGCACCAATGGCACAATTGGTGGTGGACCGTCTGGCCATCCTGGCCGCGCAGTCTGCAAACCAGTCCCCTGCGAAACCCCCTACCGGATCACCCTCATGAAGCCCGACCGAAAAGTTGCCCTCATCACCGGCGCCGCGCGCGGCATCGGCCTTGCCGTTACCACCAGGTTCCTTGCCGAAGGCTGGCGCGTTGCGCTGATCGACATCGACGGCGCCACGCTCAAAAAGGCAGCGGCCAGGCTCAAGCAGGCCAAGCGCGTGGTCGCCGTGAAATGCGACGTGGCGCACGCCGGCGAAGTGCAGGCGGCGGTGGCTCGCGTCGTCAAGCAGTTCGGGCGCATCGACGCACTGGTCAACAATGCCGGCACCGCCGTGTTCAAGCCGATCCTCGACACCACGGTTGCCGAATGGGAACGCGTGATCGCGGTCAACCTGACCGGCCCGTTCATCTGCACACAGTTGTGCGCGCCGCACATGCTTGCCGCCGGCGGCGGCAGCGTGGTCAACATCGGCTCGATCTCGGGCCTGCGCGCCAGCACCCTGCGGGTCGCCTACGGCACCAGCAAGGCCGGCGTGATGCACCTCACCAAACAGCAGGCGGCCGAACTTGGCAGTGTCGGAATTCGCGTCAATGCGGTGGCACCCGGCCCGGTCGATACCGCCATGGCCAAGAAAGTGCACACGGCCGACATCCGCGCCGACTACCACGACGCCATCCCGCTGAACCGCTACGGCCTCGAGCAGGAGATCGCCGCCGCCGTGTGGTTCCTGTGCAGCCCGCAGGCAAGCTACATCAACGGTCAGGTGCTGGCCGTTGACGGCGGCTTCGATGCCACCGGCATCGGCCTGCCAAGCCTGCGCGGCACCCGCACCTGACCTCGTTTGGTACGTGCGCCGCGCGAATGCGCTAAGCTTTTGCCGATCCGGAACTACCATCCACCCGGCCTCACTTCACCGCACCTCACCGCATCGCACTTCACCGGCATCACCACAGCGCCGCCATACAAAGGCAAAGGCGCACCCCAAGGAGACCCGCATGGCAAAACTCAACATCAACGGCAAGGCGCACGACGTGCAAGTCGAAGCCGACACCCCGCTACTCTGGACCCTGCGCGAACAGGTCGGCCTGACCGGCACCAAATACGGCTGCGGCGTGGCGCAATGCGGCGCCTGCTCGGTACACATCAACGGCCAGCTGACGCGCTCGTGCTCGATGCCGGTCAGCGCCGTCAAGCCCGGCGACAAGGTGCTCACCATCGAGGGCATCAGCCGCAACAACAGCCATCCGGTGCAGCAGGCCTGGGCAGAACTCGACGTGCCGCAGTGCGGCTACTGCCAATCCGGCCAGATCATGGCCGCTGTCGCCCTGCTCAAAAAGACGCCGAAGCCGACCGACCAGCAGATTGACGAGGCGATGACCAACATCTGCCGCTGCGGCACCTACCAGCGGATTCGCGCCGGCGTACATCGCGCTGCCGAGATCGCATCCGGCCGCACTGCCAAGCCCGCTGCCAAACCCACCGCCAAGAGCGCTTAAGGAGACATCAACATGAAAAAAACCAACGCCTCCGCTACTTCCGCTACCGCTCTCGCCAATCCGTCACGCCGCGGCTTCATCGTCGGTTCGGCCGCCGCTGCCGGCGGCCTGTCTCTGGGATTTCACCTGCCCGGCAGCGCCGCTCCCGCCGCCAAGGCCTCCGTCACCGAAGTCAACGCCTGGGTTGTCGTCAAATCCGATGAATCGGTAGTGATTCGCGTGGCCCGCTCCGAGATGGGCCAGGGCACCCACACCGGCCTGGCGCAACTGGTCACCGAAGAGCTCGAATGCGACTGGAAGCGCGTCGGCATCGAGCAGGTTACCGCCGGCCAGAACCTGGCGCGAAACCGCGTCTGGGGCGAAATGAGCACCGGCGGCAGCCGCGGCATCCGCATTTCCAACACCTACGTGCGTCAGGGCGGCGCCGCCGCGCGCATCATGCTGTTGCAGGCCGCCGCAAATGAATGGAACGTGCCGGTCGGTGAAATCAGTGTCGACAAAGGAGTGGTCACCCATGCCGCCTCGAAGCGCAAGACCACCTACGGCAAGCTCGCCGTGGCCGCGTCGAAAATCACCCCACCCGACGTCAAGTCGATCAAGCTGAAGAGCCCGCAGGACTGGAAAGTCGCCGGCAAACCGGTGAAGCGCCTCGACACCGCCAACAAGCTCAACGGCAGCAAGGTCTACTCGATCGACCTCAAGCTCCCCGGCATGCTCTATGCGGCCGTCAAGGCTTGCCCGGTCTACGGCGGTACGCTCAAGAGCTTTGACGGCGACAAGGTTCTCAACCTGCCTGGCGTCAAGCGCGCGGTGCAGGTCAGCCCGTCCGCAGTCGCCGTGGTGGCCGATACCTGGTGGCGCGCCAAGAAAGCCCTCGACGCCCTGCCGATCGAGTGGGATGAAGGCCCCAACGCCAGCGTGTCGAGCGCCATGATCGACGCACGCCTGAAAGAAGGCCTTGCCGCCAGCGGCGCCTACGCCAACCGCAACGAGGGCGATGCCCTCAAGGCGATTGAAGGTGCCGTCAAGAAGATCGAAGCGGTGTACAGCACGCCGTTCCTCGCGCACGCCACCATGGAGCCCTCCAACGCGACGGCGCTGGTCACGGCCAACAAGGTCGAGGTCTGGTTGCCGACCCAAAACGCAGAAGCGTCGCTCGCTGCCGCCTCCGAAGAGTCCGGCCTGCCGCTGTCGCAGTGCGAGATCTACAAGCACGACCTCGGCGGCGGCTTCGGCCGGCGCGGCGGTGATCAGGACTACACGCGCCAGGCAGTGGCGATCGCCAAGCAGTTCGCCGGCACGCCGGTGAAAATGATCTGGAGCCGCGAAGAAGACATGCAGCACGACTTCTACCGCCCGATCTCGCAGTGCAAACTCTCCGCCGGCCTCGACGCCAACAACAAGCTGGTCGGCCTGCATATCAAAGTGTCGGGCCAGTCGATCAATGCGCGCGTCAACCCGGCCGCTGCCAAAGGCGGCAACGACGACCGCCAGTTGCAGGGCTTCTGGTCAGCCGCCGGTGACGCCCAGTTCGGCTACGCCGTGCCCAACCTGCTGGTCGAATACGCGATGCGCAACACCCATGTGCCGGTTGGCCCATGGCGCGGTGTCAACACCAACCAGAACGCGGTGTATTCCGAGTGCTTCATGGACGAAGTGGCCAAGGCTGCCGGCACCGACCCGCTCGAGTTCCGCCGTGCACTCATGGCCAAGTACCCCAAACACCTCGCGGTGCTCAACGCTGCGGCTGAAAAAGGCGATTGGGGCAAGCCCCTGCAACCAGGCCGGTTCCGCGGCATTGCCCAGTTCATGGGCTACGCCAGTTACTCGGCGGCAGTTGCCGAGGTATCGGTCAACGCCAAGGGTGAAGTCAAGGTGCACCGCATGACACTCGCCACCAACTGCGGCCATGCGGTCAACCCGCAGCAGATCGCGGCGCAGGTCGAGGGCGGCGTGGCCTACGGCCTCTCGGCCACCTTCTACGGCGAATGCACGGTCGACAAAGGGCGCGTGGTGCAATCGAACTTCCACGACTATCAGATCCTCAAGCTCGCCGAGATGCCGCATGTCGACACCGTGGTGGTGCCGACCTTCGACTTCTGGGGCGGTGTCGGCGAGCCGACCATCTGCGTGGTCGCGCCCTCGGTACTCAACGCCATCTTTGCGGCCACCGGCAAACCGGTACGCACCCTGCCGCTGAAAAACCAGAAGCTGGTGTAGGGCGCACGCCATGACGTTGCCATCGCAACTCGCGCCGTGGTTTCCCCACGGCATCGAGACCTACCTCGTCGGCGGCCTGCTGCTCGGCGTCGGCGTCGCCCTGCTGTTCGTGATGACCGGCCTGATCGGCGGCATGAGCACGGTGTTCAGCTCGTCCTGGTCATACGTATCGAACGCGCCGTTTTTCCAGCAGGCACGCTTCATCGGCAGCCGCCAGTGGCGTCTCTGGTATGCCGCCGGGCTGATCGTCGGCGCCTTGCTCTACTTCTCGAAGTTCGCCGCAGGCGTGCCGTTCATCACCCAGGTGCCATGGTGGCAGCTGCTGGCAGGCGGCTTCCTGGTCGGCTTCGGCGCGCGCCTGGCAAACGGCTGCACCTCGGGCCACGGCATTTGCGGCCTGGGTTCGCTGCAGGTGCCGTCGTTGCTGGCGGTGCTGACCTTCCTCGCCACTGCCTTCATCACGGCCAACGTGGTGCTGGCCCTCGGCGGCCGATAGGGGGACACAGCCATGAAGAAATCCTCCCTGTTTTTTGTAGTGGTAAGTGGTGCGCTGTTCGGCTTTGGCCTGTCGTATTCGAGCATGATCAGGCCCGAAGTGGTACTGAGCTTCCTGCGCTTTCAGGATTTGGGGCTGTTGATGGTGCTCGGCAGCGGCGTGCTGGTCACGCTGCTTGCCTACAAGCTGGCGCCGATGGTAATGCGCAAACCGGTGCTCGAAAACAGCTTCGGCAAGCACCCGTCAGAGCTGAACCGCGACACCATTGTCGGCTCGGCAATCTTCGGCATCGGCTGGGGTCTCGCCGGCGTGTGTCCGGGCCCGGGGATTGCCGGCCTTGGCACCGGCAACTGGCCCTTGCTGATCGCGCTGGCCGGGATATTCGCCGGCGCCTACGTACAGGGGCGCTGGTTCGGCAAGGCCTAGAAAAACAACAGGCCGAGCACCGCACCGCCGCCGATGAACCACAGCGGGTTCGGGTTATAGCGGATCGAGATCACCACCACCGCCGCGCTGACCAGCAGCGCCTGCGCGGTATTGCCGGCAGAGCGCACCAGCAGGATGCCGCTGGTCAATATCAACCCTGCCGCCACCGGCGCCAGTGCCTTTTGCAACGCGATGCGCCACGGCGCAGCGCGAAACCGCTCGAGGTAATGCGCCACCACCAGCGTGAGCAGGGTCGACGGCCCGCAGATGCCGAGCATCGCCACGCAGGCGCCGGCCACGCCGGCGGCCTTCCAGCCGATCACGCTCACGAACAGCACATTCGGGCCGGGCGCCGCCTGCGCCAGGGCGAACAACTCGGAGAATTCCTTGGAGGTCATCCAGCCGTGCGACTCGACCGCGAAACGATGCATCTCGGGCAGCAGCACGTTGGCGCCGCCCACCGCCATCAGCGATAGCAGCATGAACTCCAGCGCCAGCGCCACGTAGATGTTGTCGGATTCGCCCATGCGCGCCTCAGATCGCGCTGCGCGCGTTGAGCCAGAGCCCCGCGCCGGTGACCACGAACAGCACCGCCAGCAGCGGTGCGCCGGCCAGCTTGGCCGCCACCGTGGCCGCGACCATCACATACATCGCCGCACGCTTCGGCTGGGCGCGCACCATGCGCACTCCCATGGTCAGGATCAGCCCGGCCGCCGCCGCGGCAATCCCGGCCATCATGCGCCGCACCCAGGGCAGGTCGGCATATTCGGCATAGACGCTCACCAGCACCAGCACCAGCGCCATCGGTGCGAGCAGGATCGCGAGCACACAGTTGAGCGCGCCGGCCACACCGTGGTAGCGGTAGCCGAGCATCACCACCAGGTTGACGATGTTCGGCCCCGGCAGGCTTTGCCCGAGGCTCAGGAGTTCGGCGAATTCGGCTTCGCCGAGCCAGCGATGTTTTTCGACCAACGCGCGGCGCGCAAACGGCAGCACCCCGCCGAAACCTGACAGCCCGATCTTGAGAAAGGTCCAGAACAGCGTGGCATGCGATGGCACCGCGACCGGCGCGCTGCCGGTGGACGCATCGGGAGCATCGGGGCCATGATCATCAGGAGCGGGCGACATCCCCGCATTCTACCAGCTTGCCTCTGCCCCACCCCTGAAACCCGCTCCCACCAAGGGTTTCCGGGCAATTGTCAAATCAGGCGCTGACCTGCACACCTTTCCAGAACGCAACGCGGCCGCGAATTTCCTTGGCCGCGTCTTTGGGGTCGGCGTAATACCAGGCTGCATCCGGATTGGTATTGCTGTTGGCGGACAACGTGTAGTAGTTAGCCGTGCCCTTCCAGCCGCACACCGTGGTAGTGGCGCTGGGTGCGAGACATTCCGGCTTGACGGCAGCCAAGGGAAAGTAATGGTTGCCTTCGACCACCACGGTGTCGTCGGATTCGGCAATGATGGTGTTGTTCCAGATGGCTTTCATGGTTTTCCTTGTGACGTCGGGCAAACGTCGAACGTTATGCTGCAGATTTTCGCGACGGCGCCTTGGCCGGAACCGGCGCGGGCGATGGCTTCTCGGACAAACGCCCGGTGACATATTTGTGCAGCACGCTGGCGATCAGCGTTTGATACGGCACGCCCTCTTCCATCGCACGCACCTGAATGTCGCCGAGGTCACCCGACGACAGCCGGATGTTGACCCGGCGATCCTTGATGGCGGTTGCGCGCGCAGCCGCCTTGAATTTCGCCAACTCGGCCTTGGTCGCCACCGACTTGAGTTTGCCTTTCTCAAAGGCATCAAGAACTTCGAGTTCGTAGGCATCAACGTTTGACATTGCGTTCTCCCGCCTTCAGGAAATCCCGTGTGGCCTTGCGGCTCGGAATCACGGTTTTCATGAAGAAATAATCTTCCTCTTCAACAAACGGCACCAGATACACGTAGCTCTCGCTGGAAACCACCAATACGCGCTGGTTCGGATATTTGGCCCCGTTCGGATGCTCGACAATATCGAGCAACCCGCCCGACTCGATCGCCACCACCATGCGCTCGAATGAAACGCCGCGTTCAGACTGCAATGCCTCGTTTTTCTCGGGGTTCCAGCGGAACGACTTCATTTTGCCATTCTAGCCAAATGTGTGCCTTTTGTCACCATATGCAAACCAACCACCGCCAAACGACGAAGCTAGCCGAGGTGCTCCTCAGGCATCCATGATCAGCTGCGTCTGGTTCACCACCGCACACAGCTTGCCCTCGGCGGAGCGCACCAAGGTTTGCCACACCTGGGTGGTGCGGCCGCGATGCAGGGCCAGGCACTCCGCCACCACGGTAGAGCCGACCTTGGCGCCGCCGATGAACTTGGTCGACGAATCGGTGGTCGTGGTGCGCTTGCCCTGCGGCATGTTGATGATGGTGCCGATGGCGCCCAGCGTATCGGCAAACGCCATGTAGGCGCCGCCGTGCATGATGCCGCCGCCGGTGCACAGCTCGGGCCGCACCGTCAGCTCGGCCACCACCTTCTCCGGCGCCAGCGACACCAGGCGCACGCCCATCAGGCCGGGGAACAGCGGCGTCAGCAGGGCCTGCATTGATTCCAGTGTGTGCATGAGGTTTCCTCCTTGCACAAATGATACCGCCGGCGCCTCAGCGCTTGCGCTATCTCACGCGCCGAAGTTCAGTCACGCGGCAGCGGCTCAATCTTTCCCGCTGCAGGTCGCGCCCGAAGGTTGGACAACAGGATCACATGGATGGCGACGCCCGCCAGCACGCCGATGCCGTCAGCCACCCAATCCATCACGTCACCAAAGCGCGTGGTGGTCAGCGTGGCCTGCAGGATCTCGATTAATCCACCGTACAACATTAGGCCAACGTAGACCCATCGGGTTTTGTCCGGAAACGCGACCGCGCCGGTGAGGGTAAGCAAGGTGAAGGCCAACGCGTGTTGCGCCTTGTCCCAGAACTGGAGCACAGGTGGCACGGAGGTACCCGGCATCAAAGACAGTATGGTTGTCACTACCAATCCGAGTCCGAAAAGCCACGGGGTACAGTGCACGGCCTTCAAAACAATTTGATTCATCCGATAGATCAGAGTCCGCATTGCGCAACACCGAAAGGCGTCCGCACATATGAGCAGTCCAATCGCCAATGGGCCAGAAATTGGACTGAGAATCCTTTCAAGGATGGGCTCGACGCTTCGCCCGCAAAAGCCTCGCTACTGCTTTATGGCCCGCGCCGCTCGCCACGTCT
Organism: Burkholderiales bacterium; assembly: GCA_947473125.1. GTDB lineage: Bacteria > Pseudomonadota > Gammaproteobacteria > Burkholderiales > JAEUOS01 > CANJDH01. The sequence goes on along the minus strand of CANJDH010000006.1, from coordinate 10,977 downwards.
TCGGGTAGTCGCCCTCCCGCTTTCTTCGCGATGTCAGCTCCGTGTTTGAGCAGGAGCCTCACCATTTTGCTATTGCCAGTACGTGCGGCAGCGTGCAAAGCAGTAAACCCCGCCTCACTCGGACCGTAATTGCTATGAAGGGTGCGCGACCTAGTGCTTGCCCCGGCGGAGAGCAGAACTTTAGCAACGTCAAGGTGCTGCCGCCAGGCCGCAATGTACAACGGACTCCAGTTGAGCGCAGTGAGCATGTCAATCTTGGCTCCATGTTCAAGTAAATACTTGACCGCTTGGGCATGCCCAAAGTGCGCAGCCCCCGCAAGCGGAAAATGTCCGATTGCGTTCCTCGCATTTACGTTGGCGCCTTCGAGCAGGTGAAACATAATGCTTTCGATGTCTCCACTATTCGCCGCCGAGTTGAGTGTCCGATTGGGCGGTCGATAGGGCTTCATTTCGTTCCCATCCAGTCGGCGAAAGCGCTCCACGACCGTTTCTTGCCGATTTGCTTGCTTTTTGCAAACCAAGTGAGCGACCCTTGCCCGATCACGAGCGTGCCCAGCTTCCCATCGGCATTGAAGATATGCAACTGAAGAGAACTGCCCGCTTTAGACAGCTCTGGAATATCGAGGGAGGCTCTGACCTTGTGTACTTTTGTCTTCTTGCCGACGGTTGTCTTAGACACCTTCTTTTTTGTCGCCATTATTCCTCCGATGGTTATGCAGTTTGGAACTTAGGGTGAACGGGCTCACATTGTCTGGGCGATTCGCCCAACTTGAAGTGGACAATCCATCAAACATGGAAAACCCGTCGTGCTAGACGACCATTCTGATGAAAGCTTGCAGAGATGAATGATTCACGTGTCCGAATTTGAGTAGCAGTTTTATTTGTCCTAAGGCGCCAGAAATACCGTCAATGTCTGTGCACCATATTTTCGGTAGCACGATTCTCTGTAACCATTGGTGGCAGCCATTCCTGGCGGCATTGCCTCCAAAGCCCGCCCCCACCAACGCTTTCCAGCCCATTTCCATTTGAAAATCACGCCACGCGGCGCAGCGGCTCCGGGTAGGGATACATCATGTTCAGCGCCTTGGAGAAGCCGTCGGCCTGCACGATGCGCACGTGTTCGCGGCTGAATTCGCGGGCGTGCTTGAGGCCGCAGGAGTGCGCGAGCATGTCGATTTCCTTGTTCATGTTCACGCAGTAGTTGGCCACACGCAGGTATTTTTCTTCGACGACGAGGCCGCGTTGCAGGCGCGGGTTGTGCGTGGTGATCCCGGTCGGGCAGGTGTTCTGGTGGCAGCGCAGGGCCTGGATGCAGCCGAGCGAGAACATGAAGCCGCGTGCCGAGTTGATGAAGTCGGCACCGGCGCATAGCGCCCAGGCAGCGCGGGCCGAGGTGACGAGCTTGCCGGAGCCGACCAGGCGGATGCGTTGCTTGAGGCCGCTCTGGATCAGCGAGTCGGCCACGCGTGGCAGGGCTTCGTCGATCGACAGGCCCATGTGGTCGGCCAGGGCTTGCGGGGCGGCGCCCGTACCGCCCTCGCCGCCGTCGATGACCAGAAAGTCGGGTGCCCATTCGAGGCCACGTCGATTGATGGCGTCGCACAGATCGTTGACGAAGCGCCAGCCGCCAATGGCGGTTTTTATTCCCACCGGTTTGCCGGTGACGTCGCGCACGTAGGCAATCTTGTCGAGCAGCTGGTCGATGTTGGCGATGTCGTAGTGGCGGTTCGGGCTGATCGAGTCTTGCCCTTCGGGAATGCCGCGCACCTTGGCGATCAGCGGCGTGACCTTGCCGCCGGGCAGCACCCCGCCCTTGCCGGGCTTGGCGCCTTGCGAGAGCTTGATTTCGAAGGCGCGCACCTGCTCGTGCGCGGCGATGTCTTTCAGCTTGGCTTCCGAGAGGTTGCCGTGTTCATCGCGCACGCCGTACTTCGCCGTGCCGATCTGCATGATGACGTCGCAGCCACCTTCGAGGTGGAACGGCGAGATGCCGCCTTCGCCCGTATCCATCCAGCAGCCGGCCTCCTTGGCGCCGCGCGACAGCGAGCGCACCGCCGGCTCGGAGATCGCGCCGAAGCTCATGCCCGAGACGTTGAAGATCGAGCGCGCGGTGAAAGGCTGGTTGGCGTAGCCGTTGCCGATGATCAGCGGCGGCGTCGGCTCGCGTTCGTCTTCGAGCACCGGGAAACCGGCGTTGACAAACAGCAGCGCGCCCGGCTCGTGCAGGTTGTAGGTGGAGCCGAAGCCGATCACCCCGCCCTCGTTCTTGGCAAGGCGATACACCCACGACCGGGTTGAGCGGTTGAAGGGCATTTCATCGCGGTCACCCATGATGAAATACTGGCGAAAATACTCGCCGAGCTCTTCGAAGTAGTAGCGCAGGTGGCCAATGATCGGATAATTGCGCAGGATCGTGTGCTGCTTTTGCGTCACGTCCTTGATGAACAGGTAGATGATGGCAGTAACCACCATCATTGCCAGAATGGTGCCCAGGCCGTAGGCCATTGCGCCGAAAATGTGCTCCATGTCACCTCCGTCTTGTTTTGGACGCCGCGTCGGTACTGCGGTGTCGGTCGGCTCAATGTACCGCATAATCTTGCCATGCGCAAAATGAGCCAACCATGAGAGAAACCGGGCAAAAAACCATCCGCATCGGCTCGGGCAGCGGTTTCCAAGGCGACCGCATCGAACCGGCGGTGATCCTCGCGGCCCAGGGCAACCTTGATTACCTGGCGCTTGAGTGCCTGGCCGAGCGCACCATCGCGCTGGCCAACCTGCGGCGCCTGCAGGATCCGGGCGCCGGTTACGACGAGCTGCTCGAAGAACGCCTCGAACCATTGCTGCCGCTGATCATCAAGAACGGCACGCGCCTGATCACCAACATGGGCGCGGCCAACCCGTTTGCCGCCGGGCACGCCGTGCTGCGCCTGGCGCGCAAGCTCGGGTTGCACCTCAAGGTAGCGGTGCTCGAGGGCGACGACGTGCTCACCCTGATGAAACCCGACATGCCGGTGATGGAGTCGGGCAAACGGCTCGAAGCCTACGGCGAGCTGGTCAGCGCCAATGTCTACCTGGGCGTCGAGCAGCTCCTGCCGGCACTCGAAACCCGCGCCAACGTGATCATCACCGGGCGCGTCGCCGACCCGTCACTGTTCCTCGCGCCGCTGCTCTATGAATTCGGCTGGGCCCTCGACGACTGGGCACGCCTTGGGCGCGGCACCGTGGTGGGTCACTTGCTCGAATGCGCCGGCCAGGTCACCGGCGGCTACTTCGCCGACCCCGGCGTAAAAGAGGTGCCGGGCATCGCGCACCTCGGCTTTCCGTTTGCCGACGTCAATGCCGAGGGCGAAGCGCTGCTCGGCAAGGTGGCCGGCACCGGCGGGCTGATCGACGCGCGTACCGTCAAGGAACAATTGTTTTACGAAGTGCTCGACCCGACCGCCTACACCACGCCCGACGTGGTCGCCGATTTCACGCAAGTAGCCGTAGAGGAACTGGGCGGTGACCGCGTACGCATCACCCGGGCCGGTGGCCGCGCGCGCACCGCGACCCTCAAGACCAGCGTCGGCTACCGCGCCGGCTGGGTCGGCGAAGGTGAGATGTCGTATGCCGGCCCCAACGCAGTGGCGCGCGCGCGGCTCGCCGGCGAGATCATGCAGGAGCGCATCGGCGATGACATCCCGAACCTGCGCATCGACCTGATCGGCATGGATGCCGCGCACCGCACCGATTTCGGCCATCCGCACGAACCTTACGAGGTACGGCTGCGCGTTGCCGGCGCCACCGACACGCGGCGCCTCGCCGAGCGCATCGGCCGCGAGGTCGAAGCACTCGCCACCAACGGCCCGGCCGGCGGCGGCGGGTTCCGGCGCAGCGTCGCCGAAAAAATCGGCATCGTCTCGGTGCTGCTCGATCGCGAACAGGTGCAGTCGACCATCACCGTACTGGATACCAGCAATGCCTCGCAAACTGCATGAGTTGGCCCACGCAAGAGCAGGTGACAAAGGTGACACCCTCACCCTGTGCCTGTTCGCCTATCGCCTCGAAGACCTGCCGCTGCTGCGCCGTGAAGTCACGGCCGAGGGCGTCAAGGCGCACATGGCCGGCATCGTCGCCGGCAACATCACGCGCTACGAGCTGCCCAACGTCGGCGGCCTGCATTTTGTCTGCGAGCACGCCCTGCTCTCCGGCGTGACCACTTCGCTGGCGCTCGACCCGCATGGCAAGTCGCTGAGCTTTGCGTTGCTCAACATGGACATCGACGCCTAGAAGAACACCCATGCCGGCAAGGAAGCATATCGAAGCGCTGGTGTTCGACCTCGACGACACGCTGTGGCCGATCGCGCCGACGATCCACCGCGCCGAGAAGGCGATGGTCGAATGGATTGCCGGCAACGTACCGGACGTGGCAAGGCATTGGGACGTGAACACCCTCAAACTGCTGCGCGCCAGCCTGATTGCCGCCAATCCGGCGTTGCGCAACGATGTAATGGCGCTGCGCCGCGGCACCATCTTCGCAGCGTTCGAAGAGTGCGGCGGCAGCGCCACGCAGGCCGAACAGGCCTTCGAGGTGTTTCGCGCCGCACGCCAGAAAGTCGAGTTCTACGCCGACTCGCTGCCGGCGCTGGAGCGCCTCGCACGACACTTCCGGCTCGGCGTGATCTCGAACGGTTTTGCCGACGTGCATGCGGTCGGCATTGGCCACCATTTCGAATCGGTGGTGTCGGCGCACGAGGTCGGCGTCTCCAAGCCCGACCCGCGCATCTACGCCGCCAGCATCAGGCAGATGCGCCTGGCGCCGCAACAGATGCTGTACGTCGGCGACGACCCGGAGAACGACATCGTCGGCCCGCGGCAGGCCGGCCTGAGAGCCGCGTGGATCAATCGCCCCGGCGGCAACTGGCCCGAAACCCTTGGCCAGAGCCATTTTCCGGACGGCACCTTTGCCGATCTGGGCAGCTTCGCGGACTGGATGCTGGCCGCCCGCTAAGCCGCGGGCGCCGGCGGCTTAGCGGCGGAACTCTGGCTCGCCGGGTTGCCCGAATCGGATTCGATGCGCCCCGATGCGATCCGGATCGTGCGCGTGCAGCGCGCCGCGATCTCGGGGTCGTGCGTCACCAGGACCAGCGTGGTGCCGAACTCGCGATTGAGTTCAAACAGCAGCTCGATGATGGTCGCGCCGGTCACGGTGTCGAGGTTACCGGTGGGTTCGTCGGCAAACAATATTTTCGGTTGCGGCGCAAACGCGCGCGCCACCGCCACGCGCTGCTGCTCGCCGCCCGACAGGTGCTTCGGGTAGTGGCGTTCGCGCTCGGCCAGGCCGACCCGTTTGAGCGTGGCGCGCGCCACGCTTTCGGCATCGGCGCGTCCCGCCAGCTCCAGCGGCAGCATCACGTTTTCGAGCGCGTTGAGGTGCGGCATCAGCTGGAACGACTGGAACACAAAACCGACAAGGCGCCCGCGCAGCGCAGCACGACCGTCTTCGTCGAGCGCGTAGAGGCTCTCGCCGGCAAGGCGCACGCTGCCCGTGCTCGGCGTGTCGAGCCCGGCCAGCAAGGAGAGTAAGGTGGACTTGCCGGAACCGGAACTTCCCACCACCGCAACCGTCTCACCGGGCATGATGCGAAAACCCAAGTCGTGCAAAATGCTGAGCGATGCCGTACCAGAGATGGTGGCCACGGGGACCGACTTGGTCAGGGCGTCAACTTCAATGATGGGTGCGGCGATGGGGTCTGGGTTCACGCGAGTGTCGACGGCAATGAGGTCGGTAATCAGGTCAATGGCGGCTCGTGCAGCGCTGCTGGTCGCGGCGCTGCTGCCGGTGTCTGGGTTGTGGGCGGCGCCGCCTGGCGGCGCCCCGGTGATCCTGGTGTTCGGTGACAGCCTCTCTGCCGAGTACGGCCTGCCGCGCGGTGCCGGCTGGGCTGCGCTGCTCGAGCGGCGCCTCAAGGAGAAGCGCTTCAATTATAGCGTCGTCAATGCGAGCATCAGCGGCGAAACCACCAGCGGCGGCGCGGCGCGCATCGAGGCGGCGCTCAAGCAACACAGACCGGCGGTGGTGTTCCTCGAGCTGGGCGGCAACGACGGCCTGCGCGGCCTGGCGCTCGATGCGACGCGCGCCAACCTGACACGCATGATCGAGGCCTCGAGCCGGGCTCACGCCCGCGTGGTGCTGGCCGGCATGCAGCTGCCACCCAATTACGGACGCACCTATACCGAAGGCTTCCGCACCCTGTACGCCGACCTGGCAAAACGCCACAAGACCGCCCTGGTGCCGTTTTTCCTGGAAGGCGTGGCCGATAGCCGCGACCTGTTCCAGGCCGACGGCATCCACCCGACGCTCGAGGCCCAGCCGCGCCTGCTCGACAACGCCTGGAAAGCGCTGGCGCCGCTGCTCAAGGCAGGCTGAGCCACACCTGTTGCGCGCCGGCAGGCAAGGCAACGTGGCATGGGCAAGGTAAACTGGCTTTCTGCCGTTCCAACCCGTGCCATGACCACCAGCAAGCAATTACCGCCAGAGCACGATGCCGCCGCTGCCGCCGATTCCGCGCACAAGCGGCCGCCGCTCTACGCGATCGCGGAGACTCTGGTCGAACCGCGCATCAATGCTGACGGCCAGGTTGTCCGGATGCTCGACGGCAGGGAAGTTGTGATCAGGCGCCGCCAGCGCGGCGACGCCTAAAGACGCCCGTGGCGGCCATCGACAGCAAGGTTCCGGTCGCGCAGATCGGCGAATTCGACGAGATCATCGACGTACGCTCGCCGGCCGAATATGCCGAAGACCATATTCCGGGCGCGCTCTCGGCGCCGGTATTGAGCAACGACGAACGTGCGCGCATCGGCACGCTGCACAAGCAGTATTCAGCCTTCGACGCCAAGAAAGCCGGCGCGGCCCTGGTGGCGCGCAACATCGCCCAGCACCTCGAGCAAAAATTTGCCGAACGCCCGAAAAACTGGCGCCCCCTGATCTACTGCTGGCGCGGCGGCCAGCGTTCCGGGGCGATGACCGAGATTTTCAATCGCATCGGCTGGCGCGCGGCGCAACTCGAAGGCGGCTACAAGGCCTACCGGCGTTCGGTGATCGAGCGACTCGACGCGCTGCCGGCCGGCCTGCAGTTTCGCGTCGTGTGCGGCGTCACCGGCAGCGGCAAGAGCCGCCTGCTGCGCGCACTGTCTGCCGAAGGAGCGCAGGTGCTCGACCTTGAAGAGCTGGCGCAGCACCGCGGCTCGGTGCTCGGCAACCTGCCCGGCGCAGCGCAGCCCTCGCAGAAGATGTTCGAAACGCTGGTGCTCGCTGCGCTGCAATCGTTCGATGCGGCGCGACCGGTATTTGTCGAAGCCGAAAGCAAAAAGGTCGGCGATGTGCGCGTGCCCGACCTGCTGATGGACGCAATGCGCGCCAGCCCGTGCCTGCGCGTCGAGATGGAGATGGCGCTGCGCATCGAACTGCTCAAGGACGAATACGCGCACTTCCTGGCGCAGCCGGATCTGCTGGGCACGCAACTCGATTGCCTGACCACGCTGCACGGCCGCGAGCGCATCAGCGGCTGGAAAGATCTCGCCGCATCAGGAAACTGGGACACCCTGGTGCACAGCCTGCTGCAGGATCACTACGACCCGGCCTACCTGCGCGGCATGGGGCGCAATTACACCGGCTTCGGCAATGCAGCGCCACTGCCGATCGGCGCGATCGACACGGCCGGCATGCACCACGCCGCACAACGCGCCATCGAACTGGGCGCTGCGCCCGGATGATTAGCGACGCAACATGGATCGTGGGTGGGGCCCGCTCCGATTGAGCCCGCCATAAAAAATGCCCGGTTTGTACCGGGCATTTTTTATGGCGGCAGTGCGATATCAGTTGGCCTTTTTCTCCAGGTTCTCGAGGTGCAGTTCCACCTGGGAGAGCTGACGCAAGCTTTCGATGTAGGCGGCAAAATCTGACTCTGCCTGGGCGCGCGTCAGTGCAACGCGCACGTTTTCGCGCTTGGCGATGTCCGGATTGGCCGGCTGGCTCGCCTTGTTGACGCGGTACAAGGCGTATCCGCCGGCGGCCAATTCGACGCCGACCGCCACCGGCGCCTTCACCTGCACTGCCATCACGGCCTTGATCGCCTCGCTGGACAACCCCTCGGTCTTGTCGCGCGTCACCGTCTTGGCGGCACCGAATGACACGGAATCAAGACTGGCTTGCGCGGCCTTGAGCTTGGCCTCGCCTTCTTTCCTGGCGAGCGCCTGCGCTTCCCTGCGTGTCAGCAAGGCGCTGATGTCGGCTTGTACCTCGGCCAGCGGGCGGATCGCCTGCGGCTTGAATTCGACCACGCGCGCGGCCACCAGCGTGGCCGGGGCGACTTCGATCGCTTCGGTGTTGCGCTTGTTCTTGATCGCATCGTCGCCAAACAGGCGATCCAGCAATTTCGGATTGTTGAGCTGGGGCGGCGCGGCGGCGCGCGCGAAGAACGGCGCGGTCTTGACCTCGAGCTTGAATTTGTCGGCGGCCGGCTTGAGGCTGTCGGACTGCTCGTACACGGTGTTGCTGAACGCCTCAGCGCTTTCGGCGTATTTCTTCTGCGCCTCGAGTTTCTTCCATTCCTTTTCAATGTCGCCGCGCATTTCCTCGAACGACTTCACCTTGGCGCCCTTGATGGCGGTGACCTTGATGATATGGAAACCGAATTCGGATTCGACCAGGCCCGACACCTCGCCTTCCTTGAGGGTGAAGGCGGCGTCCTCGAACGGCTTGACCATGGAACCGCGCCCGAACGCGCCCAGGTCGCCGCCTTGCGCTGCCGACCCCGGGTCTTGCGAATGCTTTTTCGCCAGCGCCGCAAAATCGCCGCCGGGCGCCTTGACCTGCTTGAGCACGTCTTCGGCCCGGGCCTTGGCAGCCGCCTTGTCCGGGTCCGACTTGAACAGGATGTGGCTGGCCTGGCGCTGCTCGTCCTGCTGGAACTTGGCGAGGTTCTGGTCGTAATACGCCTTGACCTGCTCGGGGTTCGCGCTGATGCCGGCCGCCAGGGCCTCCTGGCTCAACACCACATACTCGACCCGCACCTGCGCCGACACCTGGAATTGCTTCGGGTTGGCGTCATAGAATTGCTTGACGGCGTCCGGCGCCAGTTTCACTTGCGCCGCAAAAGCGTCGGCCTTGATCACGATTTCCTGCACTTCGCGCTCTTCCATTTGCGCCCTGGCAAACAGGTCGAGCACCGCCTTGGGCGTGAATGCCGATTCGGACACACCGGTCGCAATGGTCTGGACCGCGATGTCCTGGCGCAGGCGATTCTCGAAGCCTTGCGCGGTGAGCCCCTGTGAGCGCAGCAGCACGTCGTAGCGGTCCTTGCTGAACTGGCCGTTTTCCTGCAGCGAGGGAATTGCCATGATCACGGCGCGCAGGCGCTCGTCCGACACGATCAGGTTGCGCTTGACCGCCTGGGTCATGAGCACGCGCTGGTTCACGATCGTGTCCAGGGTCGAGCGGCGCATCTCCGGCGTATCGAGCAGGCTCGCCTCGAAGTTGCGCCCCAGTTGCTGGCGCAGGCGATCGACCTGCTCGCGCTGCGCGGTGCTGAACTCCTGTTGCGAAATCGGCTGCCCGGCCACCTTGGCCACGGCCGTCGGGTCATCGCCGCTGCGTCGATAGCCGTCAATGCCAAAAAAGGCGAACGGCGGAACGATCAGGATCAGTAGCAGGAACTGCATCAAGCGCTGATGCGTGCGGATGAACTCGAACATGGCTGGGTGAAATGCTTCTCTAGGAGGAACGGACCACAAATGGTCGGGAAAAACGGCATGGGTCTGTCTGGAATACCGGACAAACCGTAGCTGGCTTAGAATGACTGCCGCGCAAGCCGTCTTGCGCAATCGACGCAATCACCAACCCGGCAAGCGCCGGAAAATGCAGACAAATCAAGGTAGCAATTTTAACATGCGCCCCGTTCCTGGCGGCCGCTGCACGATGCAGTGCGGTGTCGCTTCCTACGGCGCCTCCCGACGGCGGCGGCGCACCCCGCACCAAATACGCAATGTCCCAAGAACGGTTAAGCTACCCGGTTGGGCCACCGCCCTGCCCGTGCTTTAATGGCTGCATCACGTGCCTTGGGCCGATCCGGTGAGGCCCAGTAGGCGGATGCGAGAGCCGCTCCTCACCGAACCCGGCGATGGGCCTGGCAGGCGTGTCGCGCATTGAAATGCAAAGGAGTATTTGAGTTGCAAGAAATCATGCAGTACCTGAAGGCCAGTGGTGAGCGTTTTGATTCTGAAATAGCAACAGGAACAGGCATCTCGCTCGCCAACGTCAAGGCCCGCCTTGTGGAATTGTCAGCGAAGGGCGAAATCATCATGTGCCATTCGATCCAGTTCAAGGACGGCAAACGTATCGAAGGCATGCGCTGCCGCCTGGCGGGTTACATTCCGCCTGCCGCACCCGGCCGCAAGTCCAAGGGCGCACCCAAGGCAAGCTAGTTCGGACGAGCCAGATCGCCGCGCGCGACCGGCACACCCGGCCCGGGCACGGCGCCGCCGATGTGCCCCTTGCCTGGCGCGGGCGCATTGAGCTTTCATCGTAGATTTGCATGTATCAGCGTACGGGGCACGCCGATGGGAGAGGCACACCTCCAGTCTCTTGCAGCAACGCGCCATGGGCCCATCCGGACCCTGGCCCGTCGCGCCGCCCGCACAACCACCGGCCGAAACGCCGCCAACGCTGGCGGCACAAAATAAAAATGCCCGTTTCCAAATGGAAACGAGCATCTTTTTATGTTGGCGGAGTGGACGGGACTCGAACCCGCGACCCCCGGCGTGACAGGCCAGTACCAACATCTATTAAATTCAATCACTTGCGATCTATTCTTGGAAGATCGGAAGCCACTTTTTTTTGCGTCTTCCCTCTGAAGCAAAAATCATCTTCCAAGGTTTTTTTGCTCATTTCCTAGGCGTATTTTACGCCGCGGAGCGTGGCTGATGTTCCAATATTTT
>CANJDH010000005.1 GCA_947473125.1 Burkholderiales bacterium | reverse complement strand
GCACAGCCTGCGGCGCAACCCCATGCTTCCCCAACGCCTTGTCGAGATTCTTCCCTTCGGGGTCAGCAAGCGCCGCCTCGCGCGCGGCGAAGATGGCATCGGCTTTCGCTTCGTCGCCTGACACGATGGATCCGTCGACAAGGTTGTCGAAGATGCGGGTGAAGTTGGCTTTGCCGCGCTTGTTGGTGTCGCTGTAGCCTTTGATGAGGCGCGCGGTGAGCGCTATTTCGTAGGCGAGGCGCGGGCTGGTTTGTGCCGCCTTGACGATCGCCGTGTGCCAGCGTTCGATCATTTGTTGTTCTTCGGCATAGCGTGCGGTGCGGCGGCGCCAGAAGCGCATGCCGGCTGCTGTGCGCAGCATCAAGAAGCCGAGGATCGAGTTGGTCTTGATGTGCATGCCGACCGAGAGCTTGTGCTCCCAGCCGTTTTTCACCGCCCAGGCGTGCACGCGCTTGGAGAGGCCGGGCGGCAGCATGCCGGTGATTTCGTCGAGGCCGGGTTTAAGGAATTCGATGATGTGGATCGGCTCTTCCGGCTTGGCGCGCACTTCGTCGCGCACGCGCGCGAAGCGGCTCTTGCGCGTCTTGAGGTCGGCCACGCGGATCAGGTCTTCAAAGCTCATCCACAGCGCGAGGTAACGCGCGGTTTCTGCGGTGAGCTTGCCGCCGGCGGCATCGTGGTGGGCCACCGGTTTGAGGCGTTCGAGGTAGAGCTGGACGTAGGCTGCGTCCTGGTAATCGGTAAGGCGCTTGATGCCCTCGGTGATGAGGTAGTGGGCATGCTCGGGGAAGCTGTGGAGGGCCACCACCTTCCCAGAGGAGGATTTCGATGAAACCATTGGTGGGAGCGGGTCTCCGGCCATTCCTCCAGTCGACGCTCCAGCCGATGCCGCGTTGAATCCGGCCGCAAAACCGCGCAGGCTGGCTTCGACGCCCTTGCCGGATGCGTTGATGGCTTCTTCGCACATCGCGCGTGAAAGCGGCAGCTTGCCCGCATTGATCCAGGCGGCTGCCATGGCGCCGAACATGACGGCCGAGATCACCGTGCCGGTTTGTTGCGCGGCTTCGGCCATGTCGAACAGCACGGCCTTGGCGGCCAGTTGCGGTGCGGCGTCCAGAATCTTCTGCGCGTCAAAGCGGCCGTCGGCCATCGGCATTTTTTCGATGGTGGCGTAGATGCGGTGGCTCGACGCAATCAGTGTGGTGCGCTCGGTGACCCAGCCGTTTTGCAGGGCACGGCCGGCTTCGACCAGCTCCGAGCAGACCATCAGGTCGACGTTGCCGGGCGTGGGGGTGAGCGCGAGCACCGGGCGCTTACCGTTGAGTTGTCTCCAGGGCGTTGGGAAGATTTCGAGGTAATAGGTGGTGGCCCCCGTGCGTTGCGCCACGCCGGGGATGGACGTGCTCTGCACCGGCAGGCCGGCCGCCGTGCCGGCATCGCGCAGCCAGTCGGCCAGCACGCCGCCGCCTTCGCCGCCAAGGGCGGCGATGAGGATGGTGATCGGCTTCGTTTGGGTTAAAGCGTCGCTCATTGCTTATGCGATTCCTTACGCCGGCTGCAGCGCGCCGATCACGGCGCCGCGAAACTTGGCTTTGAACTTGTCCCACCAGCTGGCGTTTTGCATGATCTCGGCGCGGAAGAACGAGGGGCACAGCACCGCCGCGTGCGCCACTTCACCGCACAGGCCGCAGCCGACGCAGTTGTTGTTGACATAGGCGACCGGGTCCACCTTGAGCGGGTCGGATGAATCCTTGATCGTGAGCGAGGGGCAGCCGGAGAGGCGGATGCACGAGTGGTCTCCCGTGCAGGTGTCTTCATCGACGCCGTAGCGCACGCGCACCACGCGTTCGCCGCGCTTCAGCTTGGCGGCGTCGATCGGCTTCTTGCGGCGCTGCTGTTCCAACATGCATTCGCCTTCGGCGATGATCACCTTCAGGCCCTTGAAGGGTGTGGTCATCGCCTCACGCAGCACCGTGAGGGTGTTGGCTACCTTGTAGTTGTCGACCGTCTTCATCCACTTGACGCCCATGCCATTCAACACGCGCTCGATGCCCATGTCAGTGGCGCGGTGCTCCTGGCTCTGGTGCGGGCTGGACGGCACTTCCTGCGTGCCGGTGGCCGAGGTGTAGCCGTTTTTCATGATGACGAGAATGCCGTCGTCGTTGTTGAACACCGCGTTCGAGACGCCACTCGACAAGCCGTTGTGCCAGAAGCCGCCATCACCCATCACGGTAACGGTGCGCTTGGCAAACAGCGGGCTGATCGCCGAGTTGCTGGCAAGCCCCAAGCCGTAGCCGAGCACGGTGTTGCCGATGTTGAAGGGCGGCAATGACGAAAACAGATGGCAGCCGATGTCGGCCGACACATGGTAACCGCCGGCTTCGCGCTCCAGCAGTTTCATGGCGGAGAACACCGGGCGCTCCGGGCAGCCGATGCAAAAGCCCGGCGGGCGGTTGGGGACGGCGCCACCGAGCAATTGCAGCGCACGCTGTTTGGAGGCGGCGAGTTTTTCGGGGGCGGCGGCGATGGCCGTGACGGCGTTGAGGTCAAGGCCGCGCGGCGCGGCGTTGGCGATATATTTGGCCAGGCCGCCAAGCATCACTTCGCCGGTGTATTCGCCGGCCATCGGCAGCACATCTTTGCCGTACACCTTGGTCTGGATATCGGCCTTGCGGAGAATTGCGTGGAGCGCGTCTTCGATGAAATTGGGCTGGCCCTCTTCCACCATCAGCACCGAGCGTTTGGTGGCGCAAAATGCGGTGAGCTCCTCGGGGATCAGCGGGTAGGTCACGTTCATCACGTAGAGCGGCACTTGCGAGTTGCCGAAGGCATCGGCCAGGTTCAGTTGCTGCAGCGCGCGGATCACCGCGTTGTACATGCCGCCCTGCAGGATGATGCCGATGTCGGACAACGATCCATCAAAGGTCTCATTGAGCTTTTCGCGCTTGATGAATTCCACCGCAGCCGGCCAGCGGTGTTCGATCTTGTGTTTTTCCTGCGCGTAAGAAGACGGCGGCAGCACGATGTTGCCGTAGTCGAAGCTCGGCTCCTGCAGCAAGGCGTTGCGCGAAATCTTCGCCTCCACATTGTCCTTGCACTCAAACGAGCCGTGCACGTGGCAGGCGCGGATGCGCAGCTCGACGAACACCGGTGTGCTCGAGGCTTCGGAGAGCTCAAACGCTTTCTCGACTGCATTGACGATCGAAGGCAGGTTCGGGCGCGGATCGAGCAGCCACATTTGCGACTTCATCGCAAAGGCGTGGCTGCGCTCCTGCATGATCGACGAGCCTTCGCCGTAATCCTCGCCGATGATGATGACCGCGCCGCCTTTGACTCCCGAGGATGCGAGGTTGGCGAGGGCGTCAGACGCCACGTTGGTGCCGACCGTGGATTTCCATGTCACCGCGCCGCGCATCGGGTAGTTGATCGAGGCGCCGAGCATCGCCGCAGCACCAGCCTCAGAGGCATTGGCCTCGAAGTGGATGCCCAGCTCGCCCATGAATTCGCTGGCGTCGGCCAGCACGTCGATCAGGTGCGAGATCGGCGCACCCTGGTAGCCGCCCACGTACGAGACGCCCGATTGCAACAAGGCTTTCGTCACGGCGAGGATGCCTTCGCCGTGGAAGGTGTCACCCTTGCCGAGTTTGAGGAGTTTTACTTCCTCCTTGAATGAACGTTCCATCGAAGCTATCCCAAGCGAGATTCTTGTTGAAGACTAACTTGCCGCCGCAAGTTATGTGGAAACCAAAGGTGGCACAGTAATCTTAGGCAGGCTCCATGCCATTTTTGCGCTTGAGGTCCGCCGCCGCCGGCGCCGTCATGTAGGCCAGCACGGCGCGCGCGCCCTCCGCGTTGCTGCTCGCCACCGGAATACCGGCGGAGAACATGGTGCGCTTCTGGATGTCCGGCGGCAACCCTCCCACAATCTCGATGCCGGAAAGGTGGATCAGCTCGGAGAGTTGCTGGAAGCCCAGATCGGCCTTGCCCTCTGCCACCAGGCCACCCACCGGCACGCCGGGAGGCGCCACCACCAGTTTGGATTTGATGGCGTCGGCAATCCCCCACTGCGCGAACAGCTTTTCAAGGTAGACGCCGGAAGGGCCGGTGGAATAGCACACGGCAGTGGCGGCCAGCACCGCCTGCTTCACCGCCTCGCCGTTGCTGATGTCCGGCAGCGCCCTGCCCTTGGGCACACAGACGGTGACGCCGGAAGAGGCAAAGTCGAGGCGCCCGGGGCGCACTTTGCCTTCGGCGATGAGGCCATCGATCACGTTATCGGCCAGCACGATCACGTCCAGCACTTCACCGGCGCGCACGCGTTCGGCCGCCTTGACGCCGCCGATGTTCTCGATGGCAATTGGCCGCGCTGCGGTATCCGGATAGGCATCGGCGAGCGCCTGCAGCGCTTCGCGCGTGGCCATGGAGGTAAGTATCTTGATGGGGGATGCCATTGCTTCTCCAGCGGGGGAAAGGGTTTAAAGCCTGGTGATGCCAGGCGACACTTTTGAAGTTCGCTTCGACCGTTTGACCAGATCGCCATCGAGCGTGACAAAGTCATCACAGCCCTCTGACAAAGCATGATGCAGGGCGTCGGCAAAGTCCCAGCCTTGGGCCAGCCTGGTGGCGGCGGCCAACACAGCTCCGCGCTCGGCAAGAACGGTGTTCTCGACTGCCGCAAGGTTTTCGATAACGGCCGCTATGGCCTTGGCGGGGTAGCTGTAGCTTGAACGTAACACCCATTCCAGTTCCAGCATGACGGTAACGGGAATGTAAACGGCCTGCGTCTTGAGCAGCGCGCGCGCGCGCGCAGTCTGGGCTGGGTCGTCGGCCACCAGAGCGCGCACCAGCACATTGGTATCGACCGCTCGCACGGTCAACCCTTGTAATCGGTGACGCGCATGGCCGACACCGGCACCACCGGGCCGCGATATTTAACTCCCGGTGCATTGAGCGGCGCAGCTGCCTCTTCAATGGACATGGCTTTTTTCGGCGCGGCCAGGGTTAAACGTGCTCCCTTGCCGTCCACTTTCACATCGATCCGCATGCCGGCCTTGATACCCAGTGCATTGCGCACCGCCACGGGCAGGACGATCTGGCCTTTGGTTGAAACGAGTACGGCGCTCACGGCAGCCTCCCAAAAGTATTACCAGGTGGGTATTGTAGACGACCCCGTCAGCCCAGCAGGGCCGGCAGCCAGGTGGCCACGCCGGGCACAAAGAATACCAGCGCGAGCAATATCAGGCTCATCACCACGTAGGGCACCACGGCCCTGAAAATGTCGGACATGAGCACCGACGGCGGCGCCACGCCCTTCATGGTCATGATCAGCATGCCGTGCGGCGGCAGCAACAGGCCCAACTGCATGCAGATCAGGAACATCACGCCGAACCACACCAGATCAATGTTGAAGGCCTGCACCACCGGCATGAAGATCGGCAGGGTGATCATCATCATGCTGACCTGGTCGACAAAAATGCCGAGAAAAATCAGGATCAGCATCATGCCGGCGATCACCGCCCATTGCGGGTAGCCCTGGCCGGTGATCAGCTGCACCAGCCCGTTGGAGGCGCCCGAGAACGACAGGATCTGCGAAAAAGTGGTCGCGCCGACGATGATGAACAAAATCATGCACGAGATGCCGACCGTGCCGCGCAACGACTGCATCAGCGCCTTCCAGGTCAGCGCTCGATAAACCGCTGCGAGCATCACGGTGGCGAGCGCGCCGATTGCGGCGGATTCAGTCGGGGTGGCCCAGCCGGCGGCCATCGAAGCCACCACCACCGCGAAAATCGACACCAGCGGTATCACGTACTGGAACAGCGGGCGCAGCTTGTCCCAGCCGTGGTGTTCTTCAAGTGCTGTGGCGGGCGCCAACTCGGGTTTGGTTTTGACGCGCACCACGATGTAGATCACAAAGGCCACCGACAGCAACATGCCCGGCAGCACGCCGCCGATCAGGAGCTTGGAAATCGAAATGCCCGACAGCGAGCCGAGCAGCACCGTGAGGGCCGAAGGCGGGATCAGCATGTCGACCGCGCCGATCGCCATGATCGGGCCGGCGGCGATGGTCGGGTGGTAGCCTCTGCTGAGCATCACAGGCAGCATCAGGCTGCCGAGCATTGCGGTGGTGGCGATGGTCGAGCCCGAGATGGCAGAGAACACCGTGCCGGCGACCACAGCCACCACCGCAAGGCGCCCCGGCACCTGCGAGATCAGGCGCTCGATGCCGTCGATCACTTTCACGGCCAGGCCGGTATGGAACAGCACCTCGCCCATCAGCACGAACAAGGGAATCGGCGTCAGGGAAAAATTCATCACCGAGCTCACGCTGTTGCGCGCCAGCTGCATCAGCCCCGGCTCGCCGCCCAGATACAGCACCGCGCCCACCAGGTTGATGACCAGGAACGAGAACGCCACCGGCAGCCCGAGAAACAGCAATACGGTGGAGCCGCCGAGCAGCAGCCAGGCGGCGAATTCCCAGCTCATGCGCTGGCCAGCAGGGTGAGTTGCTCGCGCCGGAGCAAGCGTTTGAAACCGGCGTCGAAAGTGACCAGGTGGTCGCCCAGGTGCGCAACGGCGGCGGCAAGCCAGGCATCCGGTATGGCATTGCCCTGAAGTTTTCCATCAAGGCAAAGCTGACGAAATGACGGCCATTCCTCGCCGACGACCGCCATTTCCACGGCGGGAGACGCCAGCAATGCATCGACAAAAGCCATGGCGTGCGCAATCGGGTCCGGTTGCGCAAAGACTTTTGGATTGGTGACCAGTCTGAGGAAGCTGGCTACGACCGGCGGCAACAGCCGCAAGGGCATGGCGGGGCTGCCACGTGTGACGGATTCGGCCAGCCACTGCCTGGCTGGTTTGTGATGCGTGTGGTCAGAGCGGAAGGCGGCGACCAGAACGTTGACGTCAGGCGTCATTCAGATGCCGTCAGCGGCGTCCAGCATCGAGCGGTTGCTGGCCGGATCGATGCCGGGCAGCAACCCGCCTTTGCGGCTTGATACCGGCAGTTTGGGAGGGCGCGCACCTTTGCCCGCCTCACGCTGTGCGCTGAGCCGCAGGCGCAGGCCTTCTTCGATCAGGCGCGTGAGGCTGCTTCCTTGCTGGGCGGCGAGGACTTTTGCGTTGCGCAGCAGGGTGTCGTCGATGTCAAGCGTCGTCTTCATACTTTAATCATACAGATTTCTGTATTGGCGTGCAACGCGCTGGCAGGCACGTCTTATGCGGCGGAAACCGCATCGTCACGCGGCCCGCGCTCGCCCAGCGCCAGGCGGCGCATGCGAAACAGCATTTCGATCGCGAGCAGCGCAAACGCGACCGGCAGCGGCGCGAGAGACCACCACTCGGGCGTTACCAGGGTCTTGATCGACATGGCGTTGTCGGCAAAACTCTTGTAGGTGACGATGGCGCCGTACCAGACCATCCAGCAGCAGCAGACGAACCCGAACAGGTCGGCGACCCACTCGCAGCACCAGGCGGCGAAGCGCGGCAGGGCGCGCAGCAGGATGTCGACACGGATGTGCTGGCCCTGGCGCAACAGCCACGGGGCGGCCAGCATCGTCATCAGATACAGCAGCATTTCCGAGACTTCGTTGGCCCAGGCGATGCCGCGCCCCATGCCGGGGATGGCAATGTTGCGCGTGAACACGTCGCCGCAGATGATCAGCAGCATGGCCAGCAACAGCAGGCTGGCGAGCACCGCCAGCCCTTCGATCAGCCGCGCAAAGGCGGCATCGAGTTGCTGCACGCTTGACGCCAGTCGCGGTCGCGCTTACTTGGAAGTGAGGGTCTTGAGCTTCTTGGCGAACTCGGGGTTGGCCTTCATGGCGGTGGCCCAGCCGGCGTCATAGGCCATGTCGACATATTTTTTGGTGCCGGCCGCGTCAAACTTGATCGACTGGATGCCGGCCTTGTCCTGGCGTGCGGCTTCTTCCTTGGCATAAGCGGACCACACGGCCGGGTTCTGCGCTTCGAGCGCGAGGATCTGCTTTTCGAGATAGGCGCGCTGCTTCGGGTTCAGGCCCTTGAACTTGTCAAGGTTCATGATGATCGACACTTCGGCGTCGTAAAAGCCCGGGTCGATGCGGAACTTGGTCTTCTCCTGCCAGTTCAGGTCGAAAATGCCGCCGATCGGCCAGCCGTAGCCGTCGACCACGCCGCGCTCGAGTGCGGTGTAGACCTCGCCCGGGGGCGTGGTCACGACGTTGGCGCCGAGTGCCTGGAAAAAATCGCGATACACCGGGGTGATGCGAATCTTCAGGCCGGCGAGGTCGGGCTTGTCGACCTTCTTGGTCAGGTACACATGGAACGGCTGGCTCTCGACCACGCGGCCCAGATAGGCCATGTTGGCTTTCTTGTTCCACACTTCGTTGATGGCGGCGAAGGCGCCGTTCTTGCGCTGCTCGGCGATCGGGATCTGCGTCAGCTTCAGAAAGTCGGATTCGGGCATCACGTTGGTGTAGAACGCGCCGGTCGACAACCCGAGGTCGACCACGCCGGTCTTGACCGCATTGCCCACTTCAAACGTCGGGATCGCCTTGGGCCCGCCGATGAAGTTGATCTGCACGTTGCCCTTGCCCTCGGCATTGACCTTGGCGATCCACTTGTTGAGCAGGGTCACGTAATAGCTGTTCTCGGCGAAGGCGCTGACCATGCGCAACATCACCTCCTGTGCAGCTGCAGTGACCGATGCGGTCAGGAGGCAGGCTCCAAGAATGGCTCCCACCAACGGTTTTAAGGATTTTTTCATGGTTGTCTCCGGAATTATTTGGTGAGTTACATGCCGGGCATGTTGCACTGGCTGGCGAAGGAGTCCTCGTGATTGCTGAGGATCTTGCCCATCAGCCGGTTGGTGATGCGGCCTTTTTCATCGGTACGCACCACGCGCAGGTAGTAATCCTGGATCGGGTACTGGTTCTTGTTGAACTTGAAGTTGCCGCGCACCGACTTGAAGTCGGCGGCCTGCAGCGCCTTGCGGAACGCCACCTTGTCTTCGACGTTGCCTTTCACCTTCTTCACCGCCGAGTCGATCAGCATGGCGGTGTCGTAGCCCTGCGCGGCATACAGCGTCGGCAAACGGCCGTAGTCTTTCTCGAAGTCGGCGACGAATTTCTTGTTCTGCGGGTTGTCGAGGTCATGGCCCCAGAACGAGGTGTTGACCGCGCCGAGCAACGCCGAGCCGACCGGCTTGATCGTGTCTTCGTCGGCCGAGTAGCCGGGTACGAACAGCTGGATGTCCTTGCTCAATCCGGCGGCAGCGAACTGCTTGATGAAGTTGATGCCCATGCCGCCGGGCAGGAAGATGAACACGGCTTCGGGTTTCTTCGATTGCATGTTGGCCAGGTCAACCGAGAAATCGAGCTGGTTCATCGGCGTGTAGATCTCGTCGACGATCTTGCCCTTGTAGAGGCGCTTGAAGCCGGAGAGGTTCTCGCGCCCGCCCGGATAGTTGGCGCCGATCAGGTAGACATTCTTGATGCCGCGGTCGGTGACGAACTTGCCCATCGCGCTGGGAATGTCTTCACTTTGCCAGGAGGCAACGAAAAAGTAGGGGTTGCACTTGGCGCCGGCGTAGTCGTTCGGGCCGGTGTTCGGGCTGATGTAAAACGTCTTGCTTTCCAGGATCGACGGCACCACCGGCAACAGGATGTTGGTGAACACCACGCCGGTGACGATGTGCGCCTTTTGCTGCTGCAGGAAGCGCTCGGTGATCTGCTTGGCGACATCGGGTTTGAGCTGGTCGTCGGCGATCTGCAGGTCGAGCGGGATGCCGCCGAGCTTGCCGCCGGCGTGCTTGACCGCCAGGTTGAAGCCGTCGCGGATGTCGACGCCGAGGGCGCCGGCCGGGCCGGACAAGGTGGTCATGAAGCCGACGCGCAGCTTGTCGGCGGCCAGGGCAGGCAGGCAGGCGGCAGCGATGGCAGCAGCAACCAGCGAAGTGATAAAGCGCTGTTTCATTCGAGTCTCCAAAAGCCGGTGGGCTGAGCCTTTGAATTTATCAGGTTTCGTGCCATGATGGCTGCGATATTCATCAAACTGGAAGCCCCCCCCGGAATGAGTGCCGTTCCCGTGTCACCTGCATCCCCCCCCACGATGTCCGGTCCGCGCCCCGACGCGGCCCTGATTGCTGCGCTCGAAGCGGCCCGTTACCATCCGCTGTGGGACCGCTACCAGCGCATCACGCCGATGGCGCCGCGCGCCAAGGATGCGCCGCACCAGTGGCGCTGGCGCGATTTTGAGCCGTTTGTGGCGCGCGCTGCAAGCGAAGTGCCGATTGAAGACGTTGAGCGCCGTGCCATCATCATGGCGCACCCGGCGTTTGACGGCGCCACCGTCACTACCGCCAACCTGATCGGCGCGTTCACGATCCTCAACCCCGGCGACCGCGCCGTGCCGCATCGCCACACGGCCTCGGCGATCCGCTTCGCGACGCACGCCGAGGGCGCTTTCACCATTGTCAACGGCCGGCGCTGCGCGATGGCCCCGGGCGACCTGGTGCTGACGCCGCCGATGTGCTGGCACGGCCACATCAACGCGTCGGATGCGCGCACGGTCTGGTTCGACGCTGCCAACATGCCGCTGGTGTGCGGGCTCGATGCGAGCTTCTTCGAGCCCGGCCACCGCGGGGATGCCGACTTCTGGAAGGTCGATGAGGGCGATGAGCGCATCTGGGCCGCGGCCGGCATGGCAGTGGCGGCGAGTGCAGGCACGTCCGCGGCGGCGGCGCTGCAATCACCCAAGTATCACTACCCCGGTGTGCTCACGCGCGCCCTGCTCGATGCGGCGCCGCGCGCCGCCGACGGCGCCAGGCTGTTGCGCTACACCAACCCCGCCACCGGCGGTGCCGTGATGCCGAGCCTCGACTGCTACGCGATGCGCCTCGCCGCGGGCGCCGCCACGCGCGCGCGGCGCAGCACCTGGAACACCATCTGCCTGGTGGTGAACGGCAGCGGGCGCACGACGGTGGGCGACCGTACCTTCGAATGGGAGTGCGACGACGTGTTCACGATACCGCACTGGAACTGGGCCAGCCACACTGCCCTGAGCGCGGATGCCGACCTGTTCCTGGTCACCGACCGCTCGCTGTTCGAACAGCTCGATCTGGTGCGCGAGGAACTGCAATAACACGCGACGCATGAACCCGGGCGAAGGCATCGGCGCCGCACCGCTGCGCCGCGAAGACGTGCGCTTCATCACCGGGCGCGGCCGCTTTGTGGCCGACATCGACGCCGAGGGCCAGCCGTTCACGCATAACCCGCTTGGTGCCAAGGGCGCCGGCACGAGTGTGGCGCGCGCTACGCGCCGCAGGCGACAGGGCCCCTGATTAAGCCTCTGACATTCTCAGCCAAGCACGAAGCAGGCTGGGGCGACCAGCCCGGGCAAAAGCGACCCTTGCCCTACGGGCTTGATCAGGGATTGTTTAGACCCAGATTTGTAATACGTAGTCGTAGGTGGCCTGGCTGTTGAACATGTCGACGCGCTGCAGCTTGATGGCGAAGCTGTCGCCTTTCCGGACTAGCGTGTGACGGTAGGTGCCGCCGAAGTGGCGCAGGTTGTCGCGGCGCAGTTCCATCATGTGAAAGCGCGAGCGCACCACGATCTCTTTCGCGGTTTCCTTCTCGATCACGACATTGCTGACCAGGTGGTTGGTGGCCCACATCGGCGCCTGCGACCATGCGTTCGGATGGGTGATGCGCCCCATGCGCACCTGCATGAGCAGCTTGTCTTCGGCGAAGATCGAGGGCGAGCCTTCCCATTCGGTCTGGTCGGTGGTGACCGGCATCCAGTAGACGCCGTCGGCGGCAAACAGGTTGATGTAGTCCTGCCAGTATTTGTTGTCGAGCAGTTCCGATTGCGCATATAGGAACTGCTCGACGCGCCGTTGCAGGTCGCCGCGGGTCGATGCTGCCGCTGCCAAGGTGCGTGGTGCCTTGACGGCGACGACCTTGGCGCGTGGCGAGTGGTCCGGCGCGATGCGTTGTGCGCCGGTACGGCGCGTTTCGGCACCGGCGCGGATCACCACGTTTTGCTTGAGGTTCTTGCCGGCCGGCGTCTTGGCTGCGGCTTTTCGCTTTGCCGAAGCTGCTACTTTGGCTACTTTGGCGCCCTTGGGATTCCTGGTTTTCTTGGCGGCGGCCATTATTTGGCTCCCCCCATGTATTCGCTCCAGGCCTTGAACTGGCTGCGCATCACGGCTTCGGAAGTGCCCTTGTTCGAATAAGTGACGCCGTTCTCGATGGTGTCGCGGCCGAAGTCACGATGAAAGCTGACCCAGTCGCTACCGGTGGACTCCAGCCCCCACTGGCCCTTGGTCCAGTTCTCCAGGTCGTCGGCATTGATCATGGTGGCCGGCGAATTGACCAGGTTGTAATACCAGAGCGAGCGCCGGTAGATCGCCTCGGGCGCGCCCTTCAGACGGAAGTGCCAGATCTCGGAGAGGGTTTTGTTCGGCCCGAGCGGGCGCAGGCAGCGCAACTGCTGCAGCGGCGATTGCACCGACAGATAGGGGTAGACCAGCACGTGATGGATCGAGCGTGACAAGTACTCCTCCATCTTCTCCTTGCCGTAGGCCTTCTCCATCAGTTTTTCGTAGGCCTTGGTGTCGGGGTCCTGCGGGCGCAGGCCCATATAGGCCTTGAGTACGCCGTGGCCGCGCGGGAAATTGATGGTCTGCACGCTGTCCCACTGCTCGAACGAGGAAGCGAAGGTCGACAGGTAGTGGTAGTAGAGCGGCGGCGTGGTGCCGCCGGCCTGCATCTGCTTTTCGATCCGGCCGGCAGCCACGCCGGTGGATTGATGGGTCACCGAAGGGTGCAGCGAGTCGAGCTGGTTTTCCATGAAGAACTTCCAGTTCGAGTGCTGCATCACGCGGTGGCAGGTCGGCACGACCTCGACTTCGCCCTCGGGCGAGCGGTCGCACATGTCGTCAAACGCGATTTTGGCTTCGCCGAGAAAATCGAGCAAGGACGGGCCGGTGGGTGAGAGGCTGGCGAACACAAAGCCGCGGTACGAGTCGACGCGCGCGGCGGCCTTCATGCTGCAGTCCGGGTTGTCGCGCGTCATGCGCGTGCCGTCGTAGCCCTTCATCAGCGGGATGCTCTCGATCTTGCCGTCGAGGTGGAAGCTCCAGGCGTGGTACGAGCAGACAAAGTTGCTGCCGGTATTGCCGTGGGTGTTGCCGCACAGCTCGACGCCGCGGTGCGGGCAGCGGTTGTAGAGCACGCGCACCTTTATGTCTTTGCCGCGCACCATCACCATCGGCTGGCGGCCGATCTGCAGCGTGTGGTAATCGCCGGGCTTCTTCACTTGTGATTCGTGTCCGCAATAGACCCAGATCTTCTCGAAAATGTTTTCGACTTCGCGGTCGAAGATTTCCTGGCTGGTATAGGCGAGCCGGTGGACGCGGTCCGGTTCGACCATCTGGCTGGGGCTGAGTGATTGCATGGGATCTCCTTCGGACTGGCAGGCGGCGGGGTGGGCGCGCATTTGGCCAACATCTGGCCAACGTCTGACCCACATCTGGCGCAAATGCAGACACACACGATAGCGCGCCGCCAGCGCCGATACAACAACCATCCATGCTATTTCCATTACTATTGGTTATGGATTACCGGCGCATTCAGTTGTTTCTCGCAGCGGCACGGCGCGGCAGCCTCACCGAGGCCGCCGCCGAACTGGAAATCTCCCAGCCGGCCCTCTCCAAGAGCATCAAGGCGCTGGAAAAATCGCTGGGCGTGCGCCTCCTTGAGCGCGGCCGCTTTGGCGTCACGCCGACGCCCTATGGCGAGGCCTTGCTCGCGCATGGCAGCGCGATGGAGTCCGAACTGCGCAACGCGGTCAGTGAAATCGATGCCCTCAAGGGCGCCACGCGCGGCCATGTGCTGCTTGGTTGCGGGCCGACCGAGGCGACCCGGCTGTTGCCGATGGCGCTGTTGCGCCTGATGAAAACCCACCCCGAGCTCAAGGTGAGCGTGCTCTACGGTCTCAATGAGTCGTTGATGCCCTGGGTGAAGCAGGGTGAGGTCGATTTCGCACTGTCGTCGGTGCCGAGCCGCCCGACCGACCCCGATCTGGTGCACGACCATCTGTTTGTCGAATCCGGCGCGGTGGTGGCGCGCGCCGGCCACCCGCTGGCACGGCGCCGCAGCGTCTCGCCGGCGGAACTGACGCAGCAGCGCTGGGTACTGCCGCGGCGGCGCGAGCTCGAGCGCCTCGCCTTCGACGACCTGTTCATCGCCAACCAGTTGATACCGCCGGAAGCGGCAGTCGAAACCACCTCCACCGTGCTGATGAAATCGCTGGTGATGCAAAGCGATATCCTGACCTTCATTCCGCGCGAATTGATCCACTGGGAAGAAAAAGCCGGGCAACTGGTACAACTGAAGGTGAGCGGCAGCGACTGGGTGCGTACCGTCGGCATGACGCGACGGCGGCGCGGCTCCCTGAGCCCGGCCGGCCGACTGCTGGTTGACGCGCTCAAGACTGTCAGCGAACACTTCAAATAGGCGACGCCATGATCGAATCCGTATTACTCACCGCAGCACGCGTCTCGACCTTCCTGCAAAAGCAGCACCTGACGAACGCCAGCGGCTTTTTCTTCGAGCGCGACAAGCGCCTGTTTTTGGTGACCAGCCGGCACGTGATGATCGACAAGGAGAGCAAGCACTTTCCGGATCGCATCGAGATCGAATTGCACATCGACGCCGACAACATGGCCAAATCGACCGGATTCTCGATCCCGCTGTACCGCAATCGCAAGAGCATCTGGCGCCAGGGCAAGGATGCGGCCGGTGAAATCGACGTGGCGGTGATTGAGCTCGAACGTGCGGCGCTGCCGAAGGGCACCGTTTATCAGGCGTTCAGCCCGGCGCATCTGGCGGGGCAGGCTGACCATGTCGAGGTCGGCAGCTCCCTGCTGGTGGTGGGTTTTCCGCTCGGCTTTCATGACGGCTTGCACCACCTGCCGGTGGTGCGCCATGCCGTGGTGGCATCGTCGTTCGGCCTGCGCTTTCAGGGACAGGGATATTTTTTGACCGATGCCCGCACGCACCGCGGCACCAGTGGCGCACCGGTGGTGATGCGCGTGGCGCAGGCGGTGGCCGGCGCGGCGACAGAAGAGAAACTGCCGTGGCGTCTGCTTGGCGTGCATTCGTCACGCATGGACGTGGGTTCGCGCGACAATGAAGTCGACGAAGCCCTGGGGCTCAATTGCGCGTGGTATGCCGACATATTGTTGACGCTGACCAAGGCGTGATCTCGGTCAGGCATGATGCAGCCAAGTGTGTTGAGATGATGCACGCGACGGGGCCTGCGTGCCGCAAACGCAAGGTCCAAGCTCCCATGTATGGTTCGTTACGGGTATGGAAAAGAGTTGCCGCTCTGCGCGCGCGGCGCTACGATGGCCCAACAGCCAGGCTGGATTCCTGGTTCACGGGTTGTCGCCAAGTTTCAGATACTGTGCGTTTCAAACAAGGAGAGCTTCATGGTACGACTGGCAGACTTACCCCAAGCCGAACGGGAGGGACATCTCAACCGAATTCCCACGCTACCGCAATTCCCGACCCGGCCTTTCGTCAAGGGGCCGGCATTGGCGCAGCGACGGGTGGCGATCGTAACTACCGCCGGTATCCACTTGCGCAGTGATCAGCCGTTTGACACGGGTGGCGCGGGCATTGACTACCGGGTGATCCCCGGTGATGTGGCTCCCGCCGATCTGGTGATGAGCCATGCGTCGGTCAATTTTGATCGCACCGGGTTTCAATCTGACTGGAACGTGGTGTTCCCGCTCGATCGTCTCAAGGAACTGGTGCGCGACAAGATCGTCGGCGCGGTGGCAGCCTTCCACTACTCGTTCATGGGCGCGATCCCGAAAATCGAGCGCTATGAGCCCAAGGCGCGCGAGTTGGCGGCCATGCTCCGGAATGACGGGGTCGATGCGGTACTGCTCTCCCCGGTTTGACCGGTCTGTACGTGCGCCGTGAGCGCACTAGGCCACTACCTCGAACAAGAGGGCATTGCGACGGTTTCCATCAGCCTGATTCGCGAACACTCGGCGGCGCTTAGCCCGCCGCGCGCCCTCTGGGTGCCTTTCATGTTGGGGCGCCCGATGGGCGTGCCAAACGATCCGGCGTTCCAGACCAGGGTGGTGCTGGCAGCCCTCGAGTTGCTTGACCGCGATGCCGGGCCGGTGCTGGAGGATTTCACCGAAGACGCGCCGTATGAAGACCTGGGTGACGTGCCCGAAGCATTGAACTGCCCGGTGAGTTTTCCGCGCATGCGCTCGGACGGCTCGCTCGGCGAGCGCCTTGCCGACGAGATTGCCCAACTGCAGGCCTGGCATGAAGTGGCGCGCAAGCACAATCATGGTCGCACCACGCTTGGGGTCACCGGCCTGTCGCCGTTGCAACTGGGCGTCTATCTCACCGCCTGGCTTTCTGACACGCTACCGGCGCCATACCGCGAAGGACTGGTGCCCGCCGGTGCGCTCAAGCTCGCCGCCGATGAGTTGAAAACGTTTTACTATGAAGCCAAGGCGGTACAGCCGGGCCGACATTCCCCGGCGCAGGTCCTGGAGTGGTTCTGGCTTGACACCGCTGCGGGGGAAGCGTTTGTCGCGTTGCGAGACATGGCGGCAAACAGTGCAGACCCCGGCATGAAAGGCATCGCCACGCTGAGTCTGGTGCCGCGTGCAGTGATGCCGTTGTTGGCCGCGAGACAAGCCGGAAGTTGAGATTCAAAGGAGAGTTACACATGCCCAACATCACCATGCTCGACATCGACGATCTGAAAAAAACCAAGCTCAAGCCGCTGATCGAGCAATGCCTTGAACACCGCGCGCCCGACCCGGCATTTCACGCCATGATGGGCCACAATCCGGACCAGGCCGAAGCCATGTTCGTGGCCTGGAGCACCTGCTTCAACACCGGGCGCATCAGCCACACGCTCAAGGAGATCATCCGCGTCACCCTGTCGCGCATGGCCTCGTGCAGCTACTGAGGCAACGTTCGATCCGCTTCGGCGAAGCGGAATGGCCTGACCGAAGAAGCCCTCGATGAGGGCATCGAGAATTACGCGAACAGCACTCGCCTGAGCGCAGCAGACAAAATCGCGCTGCGCTACAGCGAGTTGATGGCGACGGATTGGCAACAGGTGGACGCGGCGTTCTACGACCAATTGCGCCAATACTATGACGAGGAAGAAATTGTCGAGCTTGGCACCTTCATCGGCTTCAACATCGGGTACCACACCTTCTTCGGCACGCTCAAGTTCTATCCGATGTTCGCGCCCGATGGCCGCCTGGTGAGCCAGGAAGAATCGGCGCGCCTGTACGGCGCCACGCCGGTGTCGTTGGGCGGCACCAAAAAGAGAAATGAGGCTGCGTGATGCCGCATATCACTCCGCTTGATGCCGCAGATATCGATGACCCGGAACTGCTCGCCCTGATGGCTCGCGCCGAAGAGCTCGGCGTGCCGGATGGCGTGTTTACCGGCATCGTCGCACGCGTGCCCAGCTACGCGAAGGTGTTGCTCAAGGCGTTGCTGGTGTCGCACGGGCAGGGTAATGTCGATCACAAGTTGAAAGAGGTGATCCGCATCCAGCTTGCGCGTTTTGCAGGCGACACGTATTTCAGTGCCCTGCGCTCGAAACGCGCCCTGGCAGCAGGTCTTGACGAGGCGACCATCGACGAAGGCTGCAACAGCTACGAGCAAGGTACGCGCTTTTCGGCAGCCGAAAAAGTGGCCCTGCGCTACGCCGACATGATGTACCTCGACGCCAATCAGGTCGACAAGGCGTTTTACGACGAGATGAAACAGCATTACACCGAGGCCCAGATCATGGAGCTCGGCGGTTTCATCGCGTTTCATTACGGCATGCAGGTGTTCATGCGCACGCTCAACGCCGCACCTGCCACTTCAGCCGCTGCTATGATGCCTGCAGGTGTTTCCCCAACCTTGAAGCCACACTAAGCACGAAAAGGACCAATCGCATGAGTGAAAAACTGCATATCGGCAGCGCCTTCCCCGCCATGACGATTCCCCTGGTCGGTGGCGGGATGATGGACTTGCCCAATGGCCTCGATGCCAAATATCGCGTGGTGCTGTTTTATCGCGGGCATTGGTGACCCTACTGTCGCCGGCAGTTGGTCGGCTTTGCGAAGTTGAAAGACGAGTTTGCTGCGCTCGGGGTGAAGGTGTTTGCAGCCAGCGTGGATCCGGAAGACAAATCCAAACCGGTGGCCGATGAACTCAACTTCCCGCTTGGGTACGGCGTGACTCGCGCGCAGGCCGACCAGCTCGGTTCCTGGTGGGAAGAGCGGCGCCAGATCATCCAGCCCTCGGAATTCATCCTGAATGCCGAATCGAAAGTGATCGGCTCGAGCTACAGTGATGGCCCCTTGGGGCGCATCGAGGCAACCGATGTGATCAAGCTGGTCAATTTTTACGAAGCGCAGAAAAAGTAATTTGATCCATTTCGCGTGGCCGCGCTGTGCGCAATGAAAAAGCCGCCCTTCGGGGCGGCTTTTTCATGGGCAGGCAATGCCGAATCACGATCTGCCGTGTTGATCGGTGGCGGAAGGGAGTGGGAGTCGAACCCACCAGGGACGTCTGACGCCCCTCTCCGGGTTTGAAGTCCGGGCACTCCACCGGGAGCAATTCCCTTCCGTGGACAGCAAATTTTACAGGGGTGCCGTCTCTGGGTCTCCAAACACCTCGCGCGGCGGCCGCTGCAACAGACGCTCGTCGCCGAGACGACGGGTGAACTTGACGCGGTCGAAGAATTCGAGGATCTCGATCGACAAATTGCGCCCGACGCCTGCGCGGTCTCGGAAGTCGGTGGCCTTGAAGCGTCGCGTGCGCTCCGGCCCGGCCAGTGCCGCAGCATGTGCGGCCCAAACCTGCACTGTGTTCGGCAGGGCGAAGCGCTCTTCCGATACCCGCCAGGCCATCTGCAGTTGTGCGGCGCGCACCAATAGATCCTTGACCGGCCGCGCCTGCGACTTCAGAGCAAGCGCAAGTTCAGCCACCGTCGGTGGCCGTTCGCCCTCGGCAAGCAAGGCCTTGCTGATGCGCTCCCACAGTGTTTGATCCGCGCCACGCAGGCCGCTGCTGTGGTCGGGCAGGCGCAACGCCGCACCGCTGCGCACCAGCGCGGCAGATGCCACAAGATCGGCTCCCAGAGCGGCTCGCAGGGCCGGTGTCAGTTTGATGGATGAGCCTTCGAGCAATCGATCTTCGGGCACGCCCGGCGTATTGGGCGAGCGCGCGTGCCAGGCCTTGAGCGCATTCAACGCAGCCAGTTGTGCTGCCTGCCAATGGACTGGCAGGAAGCCGTGGTCGGGTGCGGGGCGCAGCAGTTCGCCGGTTGCGGCGAGAGCGTCGAACTCTGCCGAAGTGAGATTGCGGCAGGCCGCAAAGCGTGACAGGTTCAGGCCGTTGGGCGACACCGCCAGCGCCGCACCGAGCGCTTGCGCGGGGTCATCGTGCTCTATCGCCTTCAGATACGCAATGCGTCCGGAGCGGGCACGGCCCCGCGGTGGCGCGAATACGTCGATGACCCGACCGCCACCTACCGTGCGTCGTGCCGATTGATCACGAAGGATGATGGCATCTCCATGGCAGGCGCCCATCGGGCGATCCAGCACCAGTTGCGCAAGCCCGGATGTTCCCGGCGCCAGTGCATCGGCTTCGAGCAGGGCCACGCGCCCGGTGACATCGGCCGCGCCGATGTGAGCATGCACCGGCGTCCAGTGCCGGAAAGGGCGCGCTTCAGAGGCGAGCACACGCAGCCGCAGGTCAATGCGTGTAGCTGCAGGCGCAGCGCTCGCAGTACCAACCCAGTCGCCGCGCACGATCGTGGCGTGGGCAATACCGGGGCCGGCGAGGTTGAGGGCGCAGCGCTCGCCCGCGCCGGCGCGCTGGGCGGCGCGATTTTGCGCGTGCAGGCCACGCACCCGCGCGGAAACTCCCGCGAGCAGCAGGTTGACCTCGTCCCCAACCGCGACCGCGCCGGCGATGATGGTGCCGGTGACCACCAGGCCGGCACCCGCGACCGTGAACGAGCGGTCTACGGTCATGCGGAACATGCCGGTGGCGCCAGGTGTGCGCGTGGCTTGCAGACTCGCCAGATGCGCCCGCAATGCGGGCAAACCTGCGCCGGTGATTGACGAAAGCGGGAACACCGGTGATCCCGCGAGTGAGGTTAGTTCGAGCAGGGCTGCAATCTCTCCCGCCACTGCATCGACCCGGCCTGGATCAACGGCGTCAATCTTGGTAAGGGCTACCGCACCCACGTTGACGCCTAGCAGGTCGAGAATTGACAGATGCTCGCGCGTTTGCGGCATCGGGCCGTCGTCGGCAGCGATCACCAGCAGCGCGCAGTCGATGCCGGCCACGCCGGCCAGCATGTTGTGCACGAAGCGTTCGTGCCCGGGCACATCGACAAAGCCCATGGCCTGCGCGGCGTTGCCCGTCGCATAGGCAAATCCCAGGTCAATGGTCATGCCGCGGCGCTTCTCCTCGGGGAGGCGATCAGCGTCTACACCCGTCAGTGCCTTGACCAGCGAGGTTTTGCCGTGGTCGACGTGCCCTGCAGTGGCAATGATCATGCGCGGGTGTGGATTACTGCGGCACCGACAGGTGCGCGAGCTGCGCGATCAGCGCATCGGCATCTTCGACACAGCGAAAATCGAGCACCATCAGGTCGTTTTCGATGCGCCCGATGACCGGCACCGGCAAGGCGCGCATTGCGCTGGAGAGGCGCTTCAAGGCAGTGCCGCGGCCGCGTGCCGCCAGCGGATTGATGCTCAATCCTGCGCTGGGCAATTTCTCCAGTGGTTGCGAGCCCGAGCCGATTTCGCTCGCGCAGTTGATCGGTGCAATCGTTGCCCAACCGGCGAGGCTCGCAGCGAGCACCGGCTGTACTCGTGCGGCGCAGGCGCGAATCGAGTCGACCGATCGCGTCAGCAAACGCAGCGTCGGCAGGCGCGCGCACAAGCGTTCCGGGTCAAGATACAGTCGCAGCACGGCCGACAGCGCTGCCATGGTCATTTTGTCGACCCGCAATGCGCGTTTCAGGGGGCTGCGCTTTATTTTGGCAATCAGGTCGGCGCGCCCGGCGATGATGCCTGCCTGCGGCCCGCCGAGCAGCTTGTCGCCGCTGAAGGTGACGATGTCGGCGCCGTTGTCGATGGCGCTGCGCACGGTGGGCTCCTGCGGCAGGCCGTACGCCGCCAGATCGATCAGAGAGCCGCAGCCAAGGTCATTCACAAACGGCACGCCGCGCTCGCGGCACAGTGCAGCGAGCGCTCGCTCGGGTGCGGTGGCGGTAAAGCCCTGCACAATGAAGTTGCTGGTGTGCGCCTTCATCACCAGCGCCGTCCTGGGATTGATCGCTGCGGCAAAGTCGGCCAGGTGGGTACGATTGGTGGTGCCGACCTCGCACAGCTTGCAGCCGGCGCGCGCCATGATGTCGGGCAGGCGGAACGAGCCGCCAATCTCGATCAGCTCACCGCGCGATACCGGCACTTCGCGCTTGAGCGCCAGCGCATTGAGCACCAGCAACACGGCGGCGGCATTGTTGTTGACCACAGTGGCCGCCTCGGCGCCGGTCAAGCGCGTGATCAGGTTCTCGACATGGTCGTCACGGTCGCCACGCACGCCGGCGGCCAAATCGAACTCGAGATTGCTGGCACCGGTCGCCACGGCCGCGATCGCGTCGATTGCCTCCTGCGGCATCGGTGCACGCCCCAGATTGGTGTGCAGCACGGTGCCGGTCATGTTGAATACCGGGCGCAGGCCGGGCTGGAACAGCCGCTCGATGCGGGTCTGTGCGCCGTCGATCACCTGCGCCTCATCGGCACTCGCCGGCGCGGTTCCGTCGAACCCGCCGACAAGTCTGGTGCGACGTTCGTCGAGTTCGTCACGGATGGCCTCGATCACCGCTGGCCGGCCGAAGGTTTTCGCAAGCGCCAGGGCGCGCGTATGGTTTGCCACGCGGTCCACCGACGGGAAGCGGATCGATGCTGTAGGGGCGGGGGTTGGCATGGCAGGGGTGGCGTGAGAGCTTTGGCGTGCCGGGCAATGGTAGCTGAAGTCATTGAGGCTCCCGGATATTCGGCTATGCTCGCAAATTCACTTGGCCAGACACCGAGAAAAGCGACATGGACAGCCACCACCACAGAACGCACCAGCCCTCGTCGTTTCGCACTGTTCGGGACGGCGCCGGCGGACTGCTTCTGGCGGCTTCGCTACTTGTGCCGATATGGGGGTTTGCACAAGAGGCTTCACCGCTGGCGACCAGGAAAATCAGGCTGGTCGTGCCGTTTTCCCCGGGGGGCAGCGTTGACGGCCTGGCGCGTACGGTGGCCGAGGCCCTGCAAAAGTCTTCGGGTGCGTCGGTGATCGTCGACAACAAGCCCGGCGCGGGCGGCAATATCGCGGCCAACCAGGTGGCCAAAAGCAGCAGCAGCGGCGACACCCTCAGCCTTCTGGTGACCAGCATCAATTTTTATGTCAATCCGGTGATCGTGCGCAACAGCGGCTACGATGCCTTCAAGGATTTTGTCCCGGTGGCGCACCTCGGGTCGATGCCTTACGCCTTTGTTGTGCCGCCCGACAGCAACGTCGATTCGCTCAAGGATTATGTGGCGCGTGCCCGGGCCGAACCCGGCAAGATGTCGTGGGGCTTCGGCGGCAACGGCACGCTTGGCCATTTTCTGGGCATGGCTTTGGAAGAGGCCTCAAAAACCAAAGGCAATCCGATTTCCTACCGCGGCGGCCCGGACCTCCTGGCTGCGCTCGGCGGCAAGCATATCGACATGGTGGTGATGACGGTGCAAAGCGCCGCGCCGCTGATAAAGCAGGGACGACTCAAGGCGCTCGCCTTTGCCGGACCGCAGCGCAACAAAGTGTTGCCGCAAGTGCCTACGGCCATGGAGCAAATTCCGGATTATCCGCAACTCAATGGTTATGTGTTCATGCTGGCGCCAGCCGGCGCCCCGGACGCGCTGGTGGCACAGTTGCACCAGGAAATGAACCGGGTGCTGCGCTCGGACGCGTTTCAGAAGCGGCTCGATGCCGATGGGGCGACGGTGCAAGTGTTTGCCAGCCCGGCCGAGGCGAAGCGCTATTTCGAATCCGACGGCGCGGCCTGGGAGGCGCTGACGCGCAGGGCCGGGCTGAAGGTCGAGTAGCCGGCGGGGCGGGCGTCGCCAACCCCGCTCCCGGAGCCGTTGCTGGCCTGGGGTTTGTCAGGGGGCGCGATACTTTCGCCGGGACATGGTTTTTCTGTCGTGTTTGTTGTGCCTGTCGTTCCCGTCAGGCCGAAGCCTGCCCGCCAAGCTGCGTTTCCAGTTCGGCGAGTCGTTTCTTGAGGGCGCGTTCCTCGTTGAACTTGGCAGTCTCGTCGCGTATCACCGAGGCAATCGCCGCGACCTTGCCGTCGGTGGCGTGCAGCATGCCGACGGTGAACGAGATCGACAGCGCAGCGCCGGCCTTGTTGATCGCGGGGACGCGCAGCACATCATTGCCGTAGCGCGTGATGCCGGTGTCCATGGTCTTTTGATAGCCGTCCCAGTGGCGCTTGCGCAGCCGCTCGGGGATGATCAGGTCGAGCGACTGGCCGAGCGCTTCGGCTTGCGCGTAGCCGAACATGCGCTCCGCTGCGGGGTTCCAGACGATGATGGCGCCGGCGGCGTCGCAGACGACGACTGCATCGCCGACGGCACCGACCAGGGCTGCGTAGTCGATTGCGGCTGTCATGGTGTTCTCCCTTTTTTGCGGGCATGCATCAGGCTGGCCATGCCAAAAAAACGGCACCCCTCGGGGTGCCGTTTGACTGTCTTGCACCGGAAGGGCCGGAGTACAAGCATCGCTCCCGCCCGTCCGGCCAACATCAGACTGCCTTGGCGGCGTGCATCGCGGCGATCTGGTCCTTGCTGTAGCCAAGCTCGGCCAGCACGTCGTCGGTGTGCTCGCCGAGCAGCGGCGACGCCGTCACTTCCGGCTTCATGCCCGAGAACTTGATCGGGCTGCCCACGGTGAAATAGCTGCCGCGCACCTTGTGCGGCACTTCGACGATGGAGCCGCTGGCGCGCAGCGATTTGTCGTGCAGCAATTCCTTCATCGACAGCACCGGTGCGCAAGGGATGTCGAACTTGCGGAAAATGTCGACCGCTTCGAACTTGGTCTTGTCGGCGATGAATTTTTCGATGGTGCCGAAAATGTCCATGATGTGCGGCTGGCGGCCGGCCGGCGTGTTGTAGGCCGGGTCGTCCTTCCACTCGGGTTTGCCGAGGGCGTCGCAAATCGGACCCCAGGCGTGGCCCTGGATGGTGAAATAGATGTAGGCGTTGGGATCCTTCTCCCAGCCCTTGCATTTCAGGATCCAGCCGGGCTGGCCGCCGCCACCGGCGTTGGCGCCGCGCGGCACCACTTTGTCGGCGAAGGCTTCCATTTCGTGCGGGTACTGCGGGTACTCTTCGAGGTAGCCGATCTTGTCGAGGCGCAGCTGGTCGCGCATCTTGACGCGGCACAGGTTGAGCACGGCGTCCTGCATCGATACGGCAACCTTCTGGCCCTTGCCGGTCTTCTGGCGGCCGATGTAGGCGGTCAGGATGCCGATGGCCAGGTGCATGCCGGTATTCGAGTCGCCCAGCGCAGCGGACGAAATGGTCGGGCCGGCGTTTTCGCCTTTCCAGTAGCCGGTGGTCGAAGCCGCACCGCCGGCGCACTGCGCCACGTTTTCGTAGACCTTCAGATCTTCATAGTGGTGGCCATCGGAGAAGCCCTTGACCGAGGCTAAGATCATGCCGGGGTTGAGCGACTGGATGTGCTCCCAGGTGAAGCCCATGCGGTCGAGCGCGCCGGGGCCGAAGTTCTCGACCATGACGTCGGACTCCTTGATCATCTTCTCGAGCACGGCCTTGCCCTCGGGCTTCTTGGTGTCGAGGGTCAGCGAGCGCTTGTTGCTGTTGAGCATGGTGAAGTACAGCGCGTCCGCGCCGGGAACGTCGCGCAGCTGGCTGCGGGTCACGTCGCCGGAACCGGGACGCTCGACCTTGATCACGTCGGCGCCGAACCAGGCCAGCATCTGGGTGCAAGCCGGGCCGGCCTGCACGTGAGTGAAGTCGATGATCTTGATGCCCTGGAGGGGTTTGTCCATGCTGTTCTAAGCTCCTTGTCGTTCAATGCGCGAAGCGCGCGGGTTGTTTCCGGGGTGGTGCGAATAAAAAACCGTGCAAATCACTTCTTGCCGGCGGTCGGGTTGAGGCTGGTGATGCGGCCGCTTTCGGTGCCGGCGGTTTCGTCGATCACGGCGTTGATCAGGGTCGGTTTGCGCGACTTGATCGCTTCTTCCATGGCGCGGCGCAGCTCGGCCGGCGTGGCGGCATTGACGCCGACCCCGCCGAAGGCCTGCATCAGCATGTCGTAGCGCGCACCCTTGACGAACACCGTCGGGGCGACATCGCCGCCGCGCGGGTTGACATCGGTGCCCTTGTAGACGCCGTTGTTGTTCATGATCACCACGCACACCGGCAGGTTGTAGCGGCAGATGGTCTCGACTTCCATGCCCGAGAAGCCGAAGGCGCTGTCACCCTCGATGGCGATCACCGGGTGGCCGGTTTCGACCGCGGCGGCAACGGCAAAACCCATGCCGATGCCCATGATGCCCCAGGTGCCCACGTCGAGGCGCTTGCGCGGTTTGTACATGTCGACGATGCTGCGCGTGAAGTCGAGCGCGTTGGCGCCTTCGTTGACGAGCATGGCATCCGGATTGGCCTTGATGATGTCGCGCACCACGTTGAGGGCGCTGTGGAAATTCATCGGTGCCGGGTCTTTGGCCAGGGTCTCGGCCATTTTCGCGAGGTTTTTGTTCTTGCGCTCGGCAATCGCACCGAGCCACTCGGCCGAGGGCTTGGTCCAGCCCGAACCGATGCCGGCAAGCAATGCCGACACGCACGAGCCGATGTCGCCCACCAGCGGCGCGTCGATCGCCACGTTGCTGTCGGCCTCGGTCGGCGAAATGTCGATCTGCACGAACTTCTGGCCGCCCCAGGTCTTGGCGTCCTTGCCGCCCCAGGTCTTGCCCTTGCCGTGCGACAGCAGCCAGTTGAGGCGCGCGCCGATCAACACCACCACATCGGCGGCAGGCAGCACATACGAGCGCGCGGCGGCGGCCGACTGCTCGTGGGTATCGGGCAACAGGCCCTTGGCCATCGACATCGGCAGGTAGGGAATGCCGGTTTTTTCGACCAGGGCGCGAATGTCGGCATCGGCCTGGGCGTAGGCGGCACCTTTGCCGAGCAGAATCAGCGGGCGCTTCGCGCCCTTGATCAGGTCGAGCGCGCGCTGCACCGAATCCGGCGCCGGCAGTTGGCGCGGCGCGGCATCGACCACCTTGATCAGCGATGCTTTGCCGGCGGCTGCGTCCATCGATTGCGAGAACAGTTTGGCGGGCAGGTCGAGATAGACGCCGCCGGGGCGGCCCGAGACCGCCGAGCGGATCGCGCGCGCGATGCCGACGCCGATGTCGTCGGCGTGCAGCACGCGGAATGCCGCCTTGCACAAGGGTTTGGCGATCGCAAGCTGGTCCATCTCTTCATAGTCGCCCTGCTGCAGGTCGACGATCTCGCGCTCCGACGAGCCGCTGATCAGGATCATCGGAAAGCAGTTGGTGGTGGCATTGGCCAGCGCCGTCAGGCCGTTGAGGAAGCCGGGTGCCGACACCGTCAGGCACACGCCCGGCTTCTGGGTGATGAAGCCGGCGATCGCGGCCGCATTGCCGGCGTTTTGCTCATGGCGGAACGAAATCACGCGCAAGCCCTCGGCCTGCGCCTTGCGCGTCAGGTCGGTGATGGGAATGCCGGGCAGGCCATAGATTGTGTTGATGCCGTTCAGCTTGAGCGCATCGATCACCAGGTGAAAACCGTCGGTCGATGCTGCTGCTGGGGTCTGGGTGTCGTTACTCATGGTGAGAAGTCTCTCCGTTCAGGCCAATCCAGGGGGGCTGTTTGCGTGACGGCAAAAATGCGTCATGCACACTCTATCTATGCCAATGGCAATGCATAACAGGTTCCGTTGGCGAGCGCGGATTTTGCGCCCCCTGAAATGGCATTTCCTTGACATATCTCACGTTGGCCGGGGGCCAGCGGCGTATTTCAGCGTTGCGCGGCACATCCGGGCAGCATGCCGTGCGCGGCTTGACTTGCGTCAAGTCGATTGCCCGAAAGTGGCTCCCACCAAGGGTTTCGGGCCGGCGCCCGGCTACTGGAAGGCCTGAATCCCGGTCTGCGCGCGCCCGAGGATCAGGGCGTGGATGTCATGCGTACCTTCGTAGGTGTTGACCACTTCGAGGTTCACCATGTGGCGGATGATGCCGTACTCGTCGGAGATGCCGTTGCCGCCGAGCATGTCGCGCGCCAGGCGCGCCACGTCGAGCGATTTGCCGCAGGAATTGCGCTTCATGATCGAGGTGATCTCGACTGAATCGGTGCCGTCATCCTTCATGCGCCCGAGGCGCAGGCAACCCTGCAGGCCCAGGGTGATCTCGGTCTGCATGTCGGCAAGCTTTTTCTGGATCAATTGATTGGCAGCGAGCGGGCGGCCGAACTGCTTGCGGTCAAGCACGTATTGGCGCGCGCGATGCCAGCAATCTTCCGCCGCGCCGAGCGCGCCCCAGGCGATGCCGTAGCGCGCCGAGTTGAGGCAGGTAAACGGGCCCTTCAGGCCTTCGACGTTGGGCAGTTCATTTTCGGCGGGGACGAACACCTCGTCCATCACGATCTCGCCGGTAATCGAGGCGCGCAGGCCGAACTTGCCTTCGATTTTCGGGGCGGAGAGGCCCTTCATGCCTTTTTCGAGGATGTAGCCGCGGATCCGGCCGGCATCGTTCTTGGCCCACACCACGAACACGTCGGCAATCGGCGAGTTGGAAATCCACATCTTGGCCCCTGACACCAGGAAGCCGCCGTCCACCGACTTGGCGCGCGTGATCATCGAGCCCGGGTCGGAACCGTGGTTTGGTTCGGTGAGGCCGAAGCAGCCGATCCATTCGCCCGTGGCTAGCTTTGGAAGGTATTTCTTTTTTTGCGCTTCCGAGCCGAAATCGTTGATCGGCACCATCACCAGCGACGACTGCACGCTCATCATCGAGCGATAGCCGGAGTCAACCCGCTCGACTTCGCGCGCGATCAGCCCGTAGCAGACGTAGTTGAGGGCCGGGCCGCCGTACTGTTCGGGGATGGTCGGGCCGAGCAGGCCGATGGCGCCCATTTCGCGGAAGATTTCCGGGTCGGTGGTTTCGTGGCGGAACGATTCGAGGATGCGCGGCGCGAGTTTCGACTGGCAGTATTCATAGGCGGCCTCACGCACCATGCGCTCGTCTTCGGTGAGCTGGTCGTTCAGCAGCAGCGGGTCGTCCCAGTGGAATTGGGCTTTTTCAGTTTTGTGCGACGGCATGGTTGGCTCGTGAAAGGGGAATGGCGAGGGAGGGAAAGATTATATTCGGGGCCTGCGGCGAACCAGCCCTGGTCGCCTGGGGGCGGGCGAGCCTGGCCTATTCGGCGCGTGCCCCGGAAATGCGCACCGCCTGGGCGTTGCGCTTTGCATCGCCCACAAGGAACGCGACAAACGCCTCCGGCGTGCCGGCGACCAGCTCGTAGCCCTTGGCGGCGACTTCCTTTTGTACAAACTCCGGATCCTTGAACAGGCGCGTCACTTCGGCATGCAATAGCGTGATCACCTCGCGCGGGGTGCCCGCGGGCGCGAACAAACCGAACCAGGCATTGGCCGGTACGTCGGGAAATCCCGATTCGGCGAAGGTGGGCACCTCCGGCAGCAACGCCAGCCGTGCGCTACCGCCGATCGCCAGGGCTTTGAGGCGTCCCGCCTTGATGTGGGCCTGCGTCGAGGCGGCGCCCGAGAACGTCAGTTGCACTTCACCGGCGATCGCCGCCGGTACCGCCTGCGGGATCCCCTTGTAGGGCACGTGCACGATGTCGACGCCCGCCTGATTCTTGAAAATTTCCATCGCCAGGTGCGGCTGGCTGCCGATGCCGTAGGAGGCGTAGTTGAGCTTGCCCGGGTTGGCCTTGGCGTAGGCCACCAGCTCTTTCAGGTTGCCCGCAGGCAGCGCCGCATTGGCCACCAGCAACTGGTTGAGGAACACCAGTTGCGTGACCGGCGCGAAATCCTTTACCGGATCGTAGGGCAGCTTCGCGTACAGGTACGGGTTGACGCTCATGGTCGCGTCGGTCGTGATCAGCAGGGTGTAGCCGTCGGCGGCGGCGCGTGCCACCGCTTCGGCCGCGACGATGGTGCCGGCGCCCGGCTTGTTTTCCACCACCACCGACTGGTTGAAACGCTGCGACAGGCGCTGGCCGATCACGCGCGACAGGATGTCGATGCCGCCGCCGGCCGGGTAGGGCACGACGATGCGGATCGGCTTGTTCGGGTAAGGCTGCGCTGCGGCGGGGTTGCACAGCACGATGCCCGCCCCGAGGCAGAGCGCGGCGATGGCGAGGAGGCGGACGGGCGCTTTCATCATGGCCTTATGGATCAGGCACTACCGCTGTCGCTTCGATTTCGAGGCGCGCCTCGGGTTCAACCAGTGCAGTGACGCCGAGCGCCGCCATCGCCGGGAAATGCCGGCCGATGATCTCCTTGTAAATCGGCCCGATCGCCGGCCACGCGGCCACGTATTCGTCGCGGTCGCGCACGTACCAGGTGAGGCGCACGATGTGTTCCGGCTTGGCGCCGGCTTCCTTGAGCACTGCCACGATGTTGAGCAGGGTCTGGCGCGTCTGCCCGGCAAAATCAAGCGCCGGCCAGGTGGGACGGCCGCTGGCGTCCGGTTTGGTGGCATCCCAGCCGACGTGGCCGGCCACGAACACCAGGGTGCCGCGTGCGGCGATGCCGTTTGCATAGCCGCGGGGTTTGACCCAGTCCGGCGGTTGAAGGATTTGCATGGGACGCTCCTGCCGTTTGCTTGTCACGCGAAATTACTTTAGACTTAAAGTAATTATAGCGAATGTCATTTGGGGTGTCCAATGAAAGTCGAAGTCCTCGGCGGCGGTCCGGCTGGTCTTTATTCGGCGATCCTGATCAAGAAAAGTTTTCCGAACGCCGACATCCACGTGTCCGAGCGCAACGCGCCCACCGACACCTTCGGCTTCGGCATCGTGCTTTCCGACGAAACCCTCGACACACTGCGCCGTGCCGACGAGCCTTCGTACCGCAACATCGCGAGGAGTTTCGCCTACTGGGACGACATCTACGTCCATTACAAGGGCCACGTGATGAAGTCCGGCGGCCACGGTTTCTCCGGGCTGCGCCGCCACAACCTGTTGAGCATCCTGCAGATTCGCGCCGGGCAGCTCGGCATTGCGAT
Organism: Burkholderiales bacterium; assembly: GCA_947473125.1. Lineage (GTDB taxonomy): Bacteria > Pseudomonadota > Gammaproteobacteria > Burkholderiales > JAEUOS01 > CANJDH01. The sequence goes on along the minus strand of CANJDH010000005.1, from coordinate 60,613 downwards.
CGACTACCAGACCGAAGCACAGACTATCGACGAGGTGGCGCGCAACGCCGACCTGGTCATCGCGGCCGACGGCATCAACAGCGCGGTGCGCGAGCGCTGGAAGCAGCACTTCAACCCCAGTGTCGACCTGCGCACCAACAAATTTTGCTGGCTCGGCGCCGACATGGAATTGCCCGGGTTCACCTATGCGTTCCGGGAAAACGAGCACGGCATCTGGAACCTGCACGCCTACATGTTCACCCGGCCCGGCGACGCGCCGCAATGCACCTTCGTGCTCGAAACCACCGATGAGGCGTTTGCCAAATCTGGCCTGACGATCCAGGACGAAGAGCGCACCGCGCGTTACTGCGAGGAGCTGTTCGGCGACATCCTCCAGGGCAACAAGGTGCTGACCAACCGCTCGCACTGGCGCAATTTCCCGGCGATCCGTTGCGAGAAATGGAGCCACGACAACGTGGTCCTGCTCGGCGACGCGGCGCACACCGCGCACTGGTCGATCGGCTCGGGCACCAAGCTGGCGCTCGAAGATGCGATCGGCCTGCACGCTTCGATCCTGCGTCACCCCAAGGACCAGCTCGCCGCGCTGCGCGACTACGATGTCACGCGCCACGAAGAGGCGGACCGGATCCAGCACGCGGCCAACGTCTCGCTGGTGTGGTTTGAAAACGTGCGCCGTTTCTGGAACATGGACCCGGTGCAGTTCAACTTCAGCCTGATGAGCCGTTCGAAGGCGATTACCTTCGAGAACATGCGCATGCGCGATGCCGGCACTGTCGCTGAACTCGAAGGTTGGTGGAACGGCGAAGTCGCGAAGACCGAGGGAGCGAATTTGCCCAAGGACTTCAAGGCCGTGCCGATGTTCGCGCCGTTCCATCTGCGCGGCATGGCGCTGCGCAACCGCGTGGTGGTGTCGCCGATGGCGCAGTACATGGCCCAGGACGGCCTGCCCGGCGACTGGCACCTGGTGCACTACGGCGCGCGTGCCATCGGCGGCGCCGGCCTGGTGTTCACCGAAATGACTTGCCCGAGCGCCGACGCACGCATCACCCCGGGCTGTACCGGCCTGTATAGCGACGCGCACGCCGCCGGCTGGAAGCGCGTCGTCGACTTCATGCACGCCAACAGCGACGCCAAGGTCTGCCTGCAGCTCGGCCACGCCGGGCGCAAGGGTTCGACCCAGCTCGGTTGGCACGAGATGGACCGGCCCTTGCGCGACGAAAAAGCCAATTGGCCGCTGGTTGCGCCGTCGCCATTGCCCTACGCCGGCGGCAACCAGGTGCCGCGCGAAATGACGCGCGCCGACATGGACAAGATCCGCGATCAATTCGTTGCGAGCGCGAAACGCGCCGTCGGCTGCGGCTTCGACATGCTCGAACTGCACATGGCGCACGGCTATTTGCTGGCGAGCTTCATCTCGCCCGTCACCAACAAGCGCACTGACGAATACGGCGGCGCTCTGGCGAACCGCCTGCGCTGGCCGCTCGAAGTGTGGGACGCCGTGCGCGCCGTGTGGCCGCAGGATAAACCGATGAGCGTGCGCCTGTCGGCCACCGACTGGATGCCCGGCGGCATGACCGGCAAGGACACCGTAGAAGTGGCGAGGATGTTCAAGGCGCATGGCGCCGACCTGATCGACGTCTCGACCGGCCAGACCGACCCGGCCGCCAAGCCGGTCTACGGGCGCATGTTCCAGGCGCAATTCTCGGAGCAGGTGCGCTACGACGCCGGCATCGCCACCATGGCGGTTGGCGCCATTACCACTGCAGACCAGGTCAATACCTTGCTCGCGTCAGGCCGGGCCGACCTGGTGGCGCTGGCGCGTCCGCATTTGGCGGATCCCTACTTCACGCTGCACGCGGCGGCCGAATACGACTACCGCGACGTCGGCTGGCCAAAGCAGTATCTCTCTGGAGCGCAGCAGGCGCACTCGCTGGCAGCGCGCGCCAAGGAAACCGCGGCACAAAAAGAAGTGCAATTGAAGGCGGCGCGCAAACAGGCCGCCTTGGCCGCGGCGGCGCGCTGAACTGCCGGGCTAGCGCGTTGCCGCCTTCTCGACCTGGAAGCGCCCGGTTTCGAAATCCGAGCCGCGCAGCACCACCTCGCCCATGCGCAGGCGCGACAACACGCCGTTGCGCCAGATATCGACCACCCGATCCACCTGCCACCAACCGCTGGGGACGATCAGTTTTGGCGACGCGGTCTGCTCAAGCATGAATACCGGTGCGACCTCCTGATACATGGTGCCGTCACGCCCGCCCTGGCCGCGCATGACGGCTGGCCACACCTTGCCCGGCAGCAGCTTGATGCCGGCGGCGATGCCCGGGGATATCGGGTTCGGGTCCTCCTGCACCCAGCGCACCTCGCCGAGGGAAAAATCCACCACCTTGCCGGCGACGTCGATGCGAAAGCCCATCAGGCAGGCGCGGGTCAGCCGCCCGCCGTCGGCACTGCGCGCCGCGCGCAAGCCCTCGCCGCTGCGGTCGAGGATGTGCCAGGGCGCCGAGTCACCACTGTCGGCCAGTTCGGAGGGCACCGCGGCGCCTCCTTCACCGGGCCGGCCACTGTTGGCGTAGACATGAAACTCGCGGGGAATCGTGAACACCCCCTCGTTGGCAAGGCGGTAGATCGCATAGAAGCCGGAGGCCACCTCGGCGTGCTCGTCGGTTCGTTCACGCGGCGTGCCGCGAATCTCGCCGGTACCGCACCAGACCCGATGCAGCCGCGCCAGGAGCCCGGACAGCTCACTGCGCGCAATCGGCAGCACATCCAGGGATGCCACTTCTTCTCCCGCCGCCAGCTTCTGCGCACAGGCGCCAAGGGCGCCGGACAGGCGCGTGTTGTTGAGCAGGTGGGTCGCGCCGGCAGCCCGGAGCACGCGCAGCCGCCCGGTGGATTGCACGCGGTTTTCGGCCTGGGTGTCGCCGGCCTGCCACGAGCAATCGATGTAGGGTTCAAGGATGCCGGTCAGTGCCAGCGTGCCGTCCAGGTTGCGCGGCGTCATGGCGCCGGCCTGGGCTGAGGCGAGCAGTACGGCTCGCCCGTAGGTGGAATCGAGCGACGAAGCGCCGGTCGGGTTGAGTTCGTCCGGGATCGACAATCGGCCCAAATTAAGGGCGTGCGACTTGTCGAGCATGCGGTGCAGGGCCAGCCAGATGCCCGGTTCGATCACCTGGCGCGCCCGATAGTCTTCAATCATCCGGCTCACCAGGGCGTGCACGCAGCGTTGTAGTGATGCGGCCAAGTTCTGGTTGCGCACCTCCGACTCGGGTTCGCGTTCAAACTGCTGGCAGCACAACCAGTACATATCCGAAAGCTTGCCGAATACATGCTGCACCGCCGCCAGCATGGCGCGCTCCGCCGGCGCCAGCGGCAGCGGGCGATCGGCGTACCAGGCCTTGGCGGCGCGCGCAATCTGGGCGGGGAGGGCGAGGCGGATGCGTTCGAGCAGCGGAAACAATTGCAGGCCCGACAGCCCTGCGTCGGCGAATTGCTCAAGCGTCGCATCGATCTCCGGGATCGCCGCCTCGATTGCTTGCTGCTTCAGTTGATCCAGCCAGCCGGCCAGATCCTCGGGTTGTTGATGCATGGTGAGCGGCAATACGCCAATGATGGGAGCGTCATTGTAGTAATGATTGGGTGGTCCTGGCCGGCGCCATCAATGAGGGGAGCCCTCACGCGGCGGGACGCCGCACCAGGCCGCGCAGCACCGCCTTGAGGCGCGTCACTTCGCGCGCCGAGAGCCCTGCAAGCAGCGCGGTTTCATGGGCGCGCGCGGCGTCGATCAGCCGCGCCACGACGCGCTTGCCCCGGGCATTGGCGCGCACCAGGGTGCGGCGCGCGTCGGCTGGGTCTGCACCAATGCTGACCCAGCCGGCGTCGGCCATGCGCTGGATCAGTTTGGTCAGCGTGGGCTGCTTGGCGAGCACTTCCTGCGCCAGTTCGCCGATGGTCATGCCGCCGGTCGAGCCGTCACCATCCGACAGGGTGGCCAGGACGCGCCATTCGAGCGATGCCAGGCCGGCCGAGCGCACCTGCTGGTCGAATTCCTTGTAGACCGCGTGGCTGGCGCGTGCCAGCAGATACGACAGGTAATCGTCGATGAAACGTTTCGCTGGCGCCGCCATGATGCTCCAATTGCATGAATTTTCATATATCATCGCTCAATGTCGGGTGGTTGGCAATGCCCGCCCCTGCTTTCTTCACGACAAGGAGTACGCCATGCTGCAACAACGCATCGAGGCAAAATGGATCGACTGTTTCGCCCAGGTGTTCGGCCTGTGCGGGGTCAAGGCCGGAGACACCGCCGCGATCCTGTCGGAAACGCAATCGCGGCCGGTCAACGTGCAGTTGGCAGAACTGGCGCTGGCACGGCTCGGCGCGCGGCCGTTTCACATCGTTCTGCCTAGCCCGAAGCTCGCTGCGCCGGTGCCGGTGCGCTCCACCGGTGCGTCGGACGCGATCCAGCGGTTGGCCCCGGTGGTCGGCGCGCTTGCTGCATCGACCTTTGTCGCCGACCTGACGGTCGAAGGCCTGCTGCATGCGCCCGAGCTGCCCGAGATCCTGAAAGATGGCGCGCGCGTCCTGATGGTGTCGAACGAGCATCCGGAAATCCTCGAGCGCTGCATGCCTGACGCGGCGCTCGAACCCAAGGTCAAGGCCGGCATGAAGCGTCTGCGCGCTGCCAAGCTGATGCATGTGACCTCGCTGGTCGGCACCGACCTCAAGATCAACCTTGAGAACGCGCGCGTCGGCGGCGTCTGGGGTTACACCGCCAAGCCCGGCACCATCGCGCACTGGCCGGGCGGCCTGTGCCTGGCGTTTCCGGCCGAAGCCAGCGTCAACGGCACGCTGGTGCTCAACGAAGGCGACGTCAACCTCACCTTCAAGCGCTACCTCGACAAGCCGGTGGTGCTGACGATCGAAAACGATTACGTCACCAACATCGCCGGCGCATCGCTCGACGCCGACCTGATGCGCGGCTACTTCGCGGCCTGGGGCGACCAGGAAGCCTACGCAGTGTCGCACGTCGGCTGGGGCATGAACCCGCAAGCACGCTGGGATTCGATGCTGTTCTACGACAAGAACGACTGCAACGGTACCGAACTGCGCGCCTTCGCCGGCAACTTTTTGTATTCGACCGGCGCCAACGAAGTGGCCGGGCGCCATACGCTGGGGCATTTCGACCTGCCGCTGCGCAACTGCACCGTAATGCTCGACGGCGATTTGATCGTCGATAGCGGTGTGCTCGAGGGAGACCTCGCTTGATTCCGGCTTGCCTCGATACGGCTCAGGGCGACGCAGGCCGCGGCAGCGCCGCGGTGTTCCTGCTGCACGGTGTCGGCGGCGCCAAGGAGGCCTGGCCCGACACCCTGAAAGCCTTGGTGGGAGCGGGTTTTCGGGGCATTGCCTGGGACATGCCCGGCTATGGCGCCTCTCCGGGTATCAGCCCCTACACCAACGAAGGCCTGGCGCGCGCGCTTGAATCCCTAATGGATCAGGTTGGCGCTGCCACCAACGTCATCCTCGGCCACAGCATGGGCGGCATGATCGCGCAGGAGGCCTATGCGCTGTTTCCGCAAAAGATTCACGGCCTTATTCTCTCCGGCACCTCGCCCGCGTTCGGCAAGCCCGGCGGCGAATGGCAAAACCAGTTCTTGCAAAGCCGCTTCGCGCCCCTCGACGCGGGGCGTGGCATGGCCGGGCTTGCGCCCGAGCTGGTGCGCGGCATGGTCGCACCCGACGCAACGCCTGCCGCGATCGCCGCCGCCGTGGCCGTGATGTCGCGCGTACCGGAAACTAGCTACCGTGTGGCACTCGCTGCGATCGTGTCGTTCAATCGTCTCGACAATCTCGCCAACATTCGCGTGCCGACTTTGTGCCTGGCCGGCGAGCACGACAAGAACGCGCCGCCCGCAGTGATGGAAAAAATGGCGGCGAAGATTCCCGGTGCGCAATACGTGTGCCTGCCCGGCGTCGGCCACCTGGCCAACATGGAGCAGCCGGAGGCGTTCAACGCCGCAGTGCTGACCTTTCTGCAGCAACATTTCAAGAGCTGAGGAGCCTGTCGCATGTCTGCCAATCCTGCCGCCCCTGCCGCGCGTTACGTTCCGCCGTCGATTGCCGGCGACTACACCGAGCTGACTGACAAGCAAAAGCAGCTGCTGGCGATTGCCGGAGACCTCGGGCGCAACAAGTTCGCCGCGCGCGCCGGGCAGATCGACCGCGATGCGGTGTTCCCGTTCGAAAATTACGCCGACATGCACCGCGCCGGCCTGATGGGCATCTGCGTGCCCGAGCAGTATGGCGGCTGGGGCGCCGATTTCGCCACTTACGTGATGGTCGCAGCCGAAATCGGCCGCCACTGCGGCGCCACCGCGCTCACCTGGAACATGCACGTGTGCTCGACCATCTGGACCGGCCAGGTGGCGGACGACCTCGACATGACGCCCGAGCAGCGCGCCGACCACGAGAAGAACCGGACGGTGCATTTCAAGCGCATCGTCGAGGAAGGCAAGATCTATTCGCAGCCGTTTTCAGAAGGCGGCGCGGCGGCAGCCGGCAAGGCGCCGTGGGGTACGTTGGCGAAAAAAGTCGACGGCGGCTACGTCGTCAACGGCAAGAAGATCTTCGCGTCGCTGGCCGGCGCTGCCGACTACTACGGCATCCTGTGTACCGTTGACAGGCCGGGTGCCACTCAGCATGACTCGATGTACCTGGCGCTGCAGCGCGATCTGCCCGGCGTGAGCATGGTCGGTGACTGGGACCCGCTGGGCATGCGCGGCACGGTGTCACGCACGCTGTTGTTCAAGGACGTGTTCGTGCCCGATTCCGAGCGCCTGATGCCCGAGGGCACCTATGCGCAGGCCGTGATGCGCTGGCCGCACATGTTTGCGACGCTGTCGCCGACCTACATGGGCATCGCGCAGGCGGCCTACGATTTCACGGTGCAGTACCTGCGCGGCGAAGTGCCGAACACGCCGCCGGTCAAGCGCCGCATGTACCCGACCAAGCAGGTTGCGGTAGCCGAGATGAAGGTCAAGCTCGAGCAGACGCGCGCGCTGTTTTTGCAGAACGCGCGCGCCGCCAAAGTCGACCCGACCAAGGAAGTGCGCCTCGGCATGTACGCAACGCACTACACGATCATGGAAAACGCCAACGACCTGTGCCGCCTCGCAGTGCGCACCTGCGGCGGGCAATCGATGTTGAAATCGCTGCCGCTGGAACGCATGTACCGCGATTCGCGTTGTGGCTCGCTGATGCTGCCCCTCACTGCCGAGCTGTGCATTGACCGCCTCGGACGCGAATGCCTGTACGAGCCGGGCGAGCGTGATGAAGAGCCGGCGACCTAGAAAGCCGGTAGAGTCCCGCGATGCAAGTCTCCATCTGCCTGCATCGTTTCCGGCATGCCCGTTTGCGCGGCTGCTCCGACGGTGGTTGGCCTGCCGGCCATGGACGCATCCACCTGCTTTGCCTCGCGCGTGCTCAATCGCCTGCGCAATCCCGCGCAATTGCTGACGATGAATCGCAGCTTTGGCGGCTTGTCCATGGCGGCGTGCGGCGTGGGTGCCACCGTCGGGCACTGTGCACGAGGAGTCTGACGGCATGAACCTGTCGCGCATCATCGAGCGCCACGCGGCGTTCACGCCGCACAAGGCGGCGCTGCACTTCGAGGGCGCCGACACCAGCTATGCGGCGCTGTGGCAGCGCATCGAGGGCGCGACCACCGTACTGCTGGCACAGGGCGTCAAGCCTGGCGATCGGGTGGCCTACCTCGGCCTCAACGATCCGGCGTTGTTCGACCTGTTGTTCGCGCTGGCGCGGATTGGCGCCATTTTGCTGCCGCTCAATTTTCGGTTGGCGCCCGCCGAGCATGAAGCCATCCTCCAGCATGCTGGCGCCAGTCTGCTGGTGGCCGATGCCGCTTACGCTGCAGCAGCGGCACAGCTTTCCGATGCCATCGGCTGCAAACCCTTGTCCACCAAGGCTCTTGGGGATGCTGCCGCCGATTCGACTGGGCCGCTCGCGGGAACCGACGAATCACCGGTGCTGTTGGTCTATACCTCGGGCACCACCGGGAAACCGAAGGGTGCGTTGCACACCCAGGCCAACCTGTTGTGGAACTGCGTGATCTCGACGCATGCACACGATTTCTCGCCGGCCGACCACGTGCTCACGGTGCTGCCACTGTTTCATGTGGGCGGGCTGTGCATCCAGACCCTGCCGGCCCTGCATGCGGGCGCCACCGTTACGCTGCATGCGCGCTTCGACCCCGGCGCGTGGCTGCGTGATGTCGCGGCGCGCCGCCCGACGATGTCACTGATGGTGCCGGCGACACTGCGCGCAGCGTTGGCCCACCCCGATTGGGCCCCCACCGATTTCGCGTCGCTCAAATTGCTCAACGCCGGCTCATCGGTGATTCCCGCATCGCAGATTGCGGCGGTACATGCCAAGGGCGTGCCGCTGTGCCAGGTGTATGGCTCGACCGAAACCGGGCCGGTGTCGATTTACCTGCGAGCTGAAGACGCGATGGCGCATCCCGGTAGCGCCGGCAAGGTGGGCCTGCATGTCGAAGCGAAACTGGCAAATCCAGAGGGGGTGGAAGTACCGCGCGGGCAGGTCGGCGAAATCCTGATTCGCGGCCTCAACGTGATGCACGGGTACTGGAACGATGCGGATAATCCCTCGTTCCAGGATGGCTGGTTCGCCAGTGGCGACCTGGCCTATCAGGACGATGCGGGCTTTTTCCATGTCGTTGGGCGCTCCAAGGACATGATCATCTCGGGCGGCGAGAACGTCTACCCGGCCGAACTGGAAAACGTGCTGGCCGATTGTTCCGACATCCTCGAGGCTGCGGTGGTGGGTCTTGAAGACGCGCGCTGGGGCGAGGCCGCGGTAGCGGTGGTCGTGAGGATGCCTGGCGCGCAGATCGACGCGGCCAGCGTCATGCAGTTGTTCGACGGCCGCCTGGCGCGCTTCAAGCATCCGCGCCGCATCGTGTTTGTCGACGCACTGCCCAAGACGGCGCTGGGCAAGGTCCGGAAAACGGAGCTGATAAAAAACATCTCATGACGCAAGCATGTTGCGTTGCGGTTTGCGCCCCATGGTCAATTGCGTTAAGGTAAACCTGTCCGTACGTCACAGTGGGGAGATGCGTGGCACAGACCGATATTTATCGCAAAACCGCATCCGGCGCTGCGCAATTTGCCGAGCGCAGCGTCAAGCTGCCAGGGGTCGCGCGCATGGCGCTGGTGATGATCGACGGCATCAAGCCGGTTTCGGATCTGCAGGCCAAGCTCGGCGCGATGGGTGATGTCGACGCGGCGCTGGAAACGCTTGCGACCGGCGGTTTCATCGAGATGGTGCCCGCTGGAGCCGCCCCGACGGGCGCTCCGGCCGGTGCCGCGCCCGCAGCGGTTGCAGCGCCCGCTGCGATGTCGTTCGAGGAATTGCGCAAATGGACTTCGCGCCGGGCCTCTTCAGCGATGGGGCCGATGGGCGACGATTACTGCATGCGTGTCGAGCGCGCCAAGACCCGTGAAGAGTTGATCGCGGCGGCCGAGCGCGCGCGCAACGGCATCGACTCGATCACCAGCAGCAAAGCCAGGGCCGACGCGTTCTGGGCGGAGTTCCAGCAACGCCTCAACGGCTGACGGCAGGTCTTTCCGCGTCAATACGCTGCTCGATGCGGCGCAGCACCAGCCCCGCAACGATGATGATTGCACTGGTGCCGAGCAGCAGGGCGAGCATGTTGTTCCACGCCAGTCCGACGCCGACGATGCTGGTGACCAGCAGCGGGCTGATGAACTGGCCCAGGTTCGAGCCCTGGTTGATCATGCCCTGGATCGTGCCTACCTGCGCCGGGTTGGCCGCGTGGGTTTGCGCGGCCGACATGACCGAGCCGGGCAACACGCCGACCGAAAATGAAAACGCCACGCAGCCCAGGTAGCGCAGCCAGTCCGGCAGCGCGGGCGAGAAAATCATTAGGCAGGTCAGCGCGGTGGCGATGCCGGCGATGCAGACGTTGCTGCCGCGCGAAAACCCGCGGTGCATCAACATGCCGCCAAGCAGGTTGCCGGGGATGTTGACCGCCACCACCAGCGCCGTGAGCAGCGAGGCGATCAGCAGCGGCGTCTGGCGCTCGCCGACCATGAAGGTGGGGAGCCATACCATGATCGCGTAGTAGTTGAAGGCATAGCAAGCAAAGGCCAGCGCGATCCACCATGGCCCGGCGCGTTTGAGCGGCCCGGCGCTGGCACGCCAGGTCGGCAGCGCCTGCACCGCGCCCGGCGGTGCCGCGTAATCGTCGCGGCGCAATACCAGCATGATGATCGCGGCCAGGGCGCACAGCCCGGTGGCGAGCCACAACGCGCGCCAGCCGTGCGCCGCGATCAGCAGCGGCGCAAGCAGCATGCCCAGCGTGGTACCGGTAGGCATGTAGGCGCCCCAGAAACTGAATACGCGCTTGCGGTCGGCGTCGGCGGTGGCACGCATCAGCAGGGCCGGGGTGGCCACCACGATGCACAGGAAGCCGACGCCTTCGAGAAAGCGGCTTGCCAGCAGCAGCGCCGAGCTTGGTGCCAGGGCGCCGGCCAGGGCGCCGAGCAGCATCGCCGTGGCGCCGGCCACGCACAAATGCCAGGCGCCGGCACGCGCCGTGAACAGCCCCATGAAGATCGAGGCGACCACACCGAGGGTATTGAACATCGACACCATCCAGCCCGATTGGGCCAGGCTCAGGTTGAATTCGGCGCGCAACGCGGGGATCGCCGGCGGCAGCTTGCCGATGAAAATTGCTGCCATCACGCCGAGGAGAAGCGCTGCCACCGCCGCTTTCCAGTGGGTGCGGCTCAAGATCGTCTCCCACCAAAGGTTTCAGGACGGCGCTGTGATGGGAAATGGGTTCGGGAACTTGCCATGGGACTGCAGAAGATATCTATGCGGTTAAATCGACATCCGATTATGCTTTATGGCGCTGCCCAAACTCCGCCATCCCCAGTAGACTAGACAGTCCAAAAAACAAGAGACACGCATCATGGCCACCAAAGCCGCCAGGAAACACAGCGACGCCGGAGCTCTTCGCCCATGACACTCAACACAGATCACCTCAAGCGTTGCATCCAGACCCTGCGCTCGTCGCTCACTTTCTTCGAGCAAGCCGCGCCGGAAAGCATCGACCAGGAAATCTACCGTAACGCCATCGTCAAAGGTTATGAACTCACCCAGGAAACCAGCTTCAAACTGTTGAAGAAAGCCCTGCGCGATTACGGCCACAGCGCCAAAAAACTCGACGCCACGCCAGTAAAAGAACTGCTGCGCCTATCCGCCACCCATGGCCTGATGACGCTCGAAGAAGTCGAGCGCTGGTTCACCTATCGCGACAACCGCAACAACACCGCGCACGACTACGGCGAAGTTTTCGCCAAGCAAACCCTCGTACTTATCCCCGACTTCATCACCGACGTGGCGCATCTTGAAGCGATCCTGCGCGAACGTTTCAGCGAGGCGAACAACTGATGTCCTCCATCACCACACACCGGCTGGACTTGAAGCCAAAGCACCTCGCGTTGCTTCGGCAGGTGCTGCAGCAGCACTTGCCTCAAGCCGTAGTGTGGGCTTACGGCAGCCGTGTCAACGGCGATGGCCACGAAGCCAGCGACCTCGATCTGGTCGTGCGTCAACCGGCAGACCTCAAACAGGAAACGAGTCACCTCGAAGACCTACGCGATGCCCTGGTGGAAAGCGATCTGCCGATTCGCGTCGATGTGGTGGATTGGGCGCGCATCCCGGCTACGTTCCATCGCGAAATTGAGCGGGCGTATGTGGTCGTGCAGGCATGACGTCGCACTGGGCTTTCAACCTTCTCTTTATGGCCCTGCCATAACGCCGCCATCCCCAGTAGACTACCCGCCGGATTTGCAGGAGGAAGCGACCAAGACGGTGTTGGCGCAGGCGGAGTTGCTGTCGGCGATTTGGGCTGAGGCGCAGGCTGGAGAGCCTTGGTGGATCAGGGTCACAGAGCCTGTGCCATGAAGAACGTCTCTCACCAACGCTTTCAGGCCGGTTCGTAGGGAAAGTTTTCCGGCTCTCAGTTAATTTCCACTTCCGCTTCAATCTCCACCGGGATGTTCCAGGGCAGTTCCGCCACGCCGATTGCCGAGCGCGCATGGGCGCCGATGTCGGGGCCGAAAATATCGAGTATCAAATCGGACGCGCCATTGATTACCTGCGGCATGGCGCTGAACCCCGGCGCGGCGTTCACCATGCCCAGCAGCTTGCACCACGCGCTGATGCGGTCGAGGCTGCCGAGTGCCACTTTCAGATCGGCCAGGATCGCCAGCAGCGTCAGACGGGCCGCCTCATGCGCCTGCTCGGGCGTTACGTCGGCGCCGACCTTGCCGAACGGCCCGGCCAAATTGCCGTGTACATCCAGCGGGCCGTGGCCCGAGACGGCGACACGCCTGCCCACGATGCGCACCGGCACAAACGGCAGGCGCACGCCGGGCGGTAATTGCAGCGGCGCCGGCAGGACCAGACCCAGTTCTTGGAGGCGTTGTTCGGCAGGCATGGCGGCGTCAATCGGGTCGAAAGCGGATGCAGGAAACGCAACAGGGGGAGCGATTAAACTGGCGGTCGATTATGCACGAAGCCCCGTGCCCCGCATTGACCTTCCCGTGTCGCCCCTTGTTCGAGGAGAACAGCATGCCCATGATCCGCGTTGAGTTGTTTGAAGGCCGTACCCCGCAGCAGAAAAAGGAATTCGCACAGGCCGTCACCCGCGAGGCCGCAAAGATCCTGAAGTGCTCCGAGGACGCCGTGGACATCATCTATACCGACATCAAGAAGCAGGATTGGGCCACTGCCGGCATTCCCTGGTCCGAAAAAACCTGAGGCCCGCGCCATGCACACGTTCCAGGCCTACCGCCTCAGCGCTGGCGAGCCCGCGCCCGCTGCCGGCTTTGTGTCCCTGCGGGATGACGAACTCTCGCCTGGCGACGTCCTGATCAAGGTGGCGTATACGAGCGTCAATTTCAAGGATGCGCTGGCCGCGGCGGGGCGTAACGCCATCGTGCGCCAGTACCCGCGCATCGGCGGCATCGACCTCACCGGCACGGTCGTATCGTCTGCGGACCCGGTCCTCACGGCCGGCACGCCGGTGGTGGTGCATGGATTCGGCATCGGCGTCGACCACGACGGCGGCCACGCGCAATACGCGCGTGTGCCGGCCGAATGGGTGCTGCCGCTGCCTGAAGGCTTGAGCCTGATCGATGCCGCCACGATGGGTGCGGCCGGCTACACGGCGGCGCTGTCGCTCGATGCCATGGAGCTCAATGGCCTGACGCCCTCAGCCGGCCCGATCGCCGTCACCGGCGCCACCGGCGGCGTTGCAAGCGTTGCCATCGACCTGTTTGCGGCGCGCGGTTATCGCGTTTCGGCGATTACCGGCAAGGCGGGCGAAGCCGATTACCTCAAGCGGCTGGGCGCGGCCGAGGTGCTGCCGCGTGAAACTTTTGGCCCGGGCAAAAAGCCTCTCGACAAGGCGCTGTGGGCCGGCGGCGTCGATTCGGTGGGCGGCGAAACCCTGGCCGCGCTGCTCCGCTCGCTGCAGCAAAACGGCGTGGTCGCGGCGTTCGGCAATGCTGCGGGGCCCGAACTGCCGACTACGGTGCTGCCGTTCATCCTGCGTGGGGTGCGCCTGATCGGCATCAACGCCAACAGCCCGATGCCGCTACGCACGCGCATCTGGCACCGCATCGCCACCGACCTGCGGCCGCGCCATCTTGACGTGATCCGGCAGACGATTGCACTGAAGCAACTGCCGGAGGCATTGGCACAGGTGCTGGCGGGCGGCGCGCGCGGGCGTTTTGTGGTCGACATGTCGGCTTAGGACGGGCGCACGCAATGCCCCCTACCAGTTACGGAACAAGGCACACCCTTCATGGCGACCCCGATTGATCTGTTCTGGTCTTTTCGCAGCCCCTATTCGTACCTGGCCACGCCCGGTGCGCGCAAGCTGGTGCAGGATTTCGATGTGACGATCCGCTTTCGTCCGGTGCTGCCGCTGGCGGTGCGCGAGCCCGATTTTTTCAGCCCGGAGAACATGAAGCGGGCGCGCTACATCGCGGTCGATTTTCCGCGCCGCGCAGAGATGCTCGGCATGGTGCGCGCCTGGCCTTCGCCCGACCCGATCGTGCAGGACATGAAGACCTACAAGATCGCCGCCGAGCAGCCGTATATCCACCGCCTGACATTTCTCGGAGTGGAGGCGGAGCGTCGCGGTCACGGAATCGAATTTGCCTTCGAGGTGTCGCACGTGATATTCGGCGGCACGCGCGACTGGCACCTGGGCGACCATCTGGCGTGCGCCGCGCAGCGCGCCGGCCTGGACCTCGCCTCGATGGACGCGGCGATTGCCGATCCGGCGGCACACCTTGCCGCAGTGGAAGAGAACCAGTTGGCCTTGACCGCCGCCGGCCACTGGGGCGTCCCGACCTTTGCGCTCAACGGCGAGCCGTTTTTCGGCGAAGACCGCATCAACACCCTGCGCTGGCGCCTCGGCAAGCTGGGCCTGTCGCGAGCCTGACTGATTTTCATGCCGGTCCCCCGTTCACCACGCCTCTTTACCCTACCAAGGAAACCTCCATGCTGCTAGACGTGCGCACCTATACCTGCCGGCCTTCCACCATCAAGAAGCACCTGGCACTGTACGAAAAAATGGGCAAGGGGCCGCAAACCCGCTTCCTCGGCCAGCCCCTGGCTTTCCTGGTCACCGAGACCGGCAACGTGAACCAGTACCTGCACATCTGGGCCTACGACGACGCCGGCGACCGCGAACGCAAGCGCGCGGCGCTGTGGGCTGACCCCGAGTGGCTGGCGTATACCGTCGAGAGCGCCAAGCTCGGTGCGCTCGAGAAACAGGAAAATTGCCTGATGACACCGGCGCCGTTTTTCCCCCTCGCCGGGTAAGGCCACTGCTTCGCGGCGCCCCTTGCAGGCGGCGGTTTGCTAGCCGATCACCGTGAGCGTCTTTGCCGCCGGATCTATTTCTACGGTGGCACCGTCGGCAACCGCCGCGGTGATGTCTTCGTCAAACCCGGCCAGCATGGGTACGTCGCTCAGCGCCGCACCTTGCGCCAGGATCGGTTTGACGCTGTTGAACCCAAAGGCGATCGTTTGGCTGATCGCACCAGTCAAGTCCGAGCCAAATGGGGCAGCGTTCAGACGTTTCTCAGGAGACGTCGCCGGTAGCTTGCGGGGCTTGTGGTGCCGCCAGGGCAGCACCGAGGCAATCTGGACACAGGCAGGTCGCTGCCGGGTCGATCTCTTGCAGCCTGGGGAAGTCGGCACACCAGCAGGCGGTTTGTCCTGCATTCATACCGCAGGTAAACAGGGTGCCGCAACGGCTGCAGGCCGATTGCGGCACGGCGACAGTCATGACTGACCGCTTGTCGCTTACGTCTGATTACTTCTTGCCCGGTTTGGCCGGGGCTGCTTTCTTTTCGGCAACCTTGTGGTCGCGCGAATTGCCGTAAGAGCTGCGAAAGCGTTTGCCTTTGGCGGTGCGTTTATCGCCTCTGCCCATGATGTTCTCCTTGAAGTGGGTTGATGGGCTTATCCGTAAGCAGAAAGTCCAGGAGCGCCATTTTAGCGGTCTATGGCCGATATTCCCGGCGCACTTGAAAATCCGCCGCATGCGTCCATCTAAGGCCGCTTTCGAAGCGCACGGGCGTGCGGGTGGCCGAGCCGCGCCCAGTCTTTCAGAGACTTGAAATCGCCGCAGCCTGCCCGATATATGTTTCACGACGCCGCTGCGCAAAGACTGCGCGGCGCGGACCCTGAACGATCCATTTCATTTGAGGAGTAGCAGCATGACCACATCATTTTTCTCGCCTTCGTATGTGCAACGTCGCGATCCGTTTGCGAGCAGGCTCGACGACCTGCTGCAGGGCTTTCTGGTGCGCCCGGTGAGTGCTGCGCCGGCGGCCAAGGTGCGCGGCTTCAAGCTCGACGTTCGCGAAGAGGGCAACAGCTATCTTGTCGAGGCCGACCTGCCGGGTCTGAAGAAGGACGACATCAAGATCGAGATTGACGGCGCCCAGGTTTCGATCAGTGCCGAATACAAGTCCGAAGCGACCGGCAAAGACGGCGCGGGCCAGGTTGAAGGTAGCGGCGCGCGAGTGGTCTACACCGAGCGCAGCGTTGGCGCGGTGGGCCGCAGTTTTGAATTGCCGGCCGAAATCGACCAGGCTGCAGCATCCGCCCGCTACGAAGATGGCGTGCTCAAGCTGACGCTGCCGAAAAAAGTTGCGGAAACCCGGAAACTTTTGGCAATCCACTAAGTCAGACTCACCGTA
Source organism: Burkholderiales bacterium (assembly GCA_947473125.1). Classification (GTDB taxonomy): domain Bacteria; phylum Pseudomonadota; class Gammaproteobacteria; order Burkholderiales; family JAEUOS01; genus CANJDH01. Next base: position 44,261 of record CANJDH010000005.1, on the reverse strand, counting down.
TAGCAAGTGATACGCGAAGTAATACGCAAGTAATCCTCCTCGGTTACTTTGGGTATGGTGTTGATTTTGTTGGTAGTACGGTTGGAAACAGGTTTGTTGTTGTAGTGATCCGTGGGCGGCTGTGCGATCCCCTCCGCAGCCGCCTTGCCCACCGGTACGGACTGCATGAGCGATCTCCTCCCGCAAAATGCAGCAATTGGTGGGCCGGGTGCCGTCATTCCTCCCTGATTGCCGCGCCCGTTATTTCAGCGCGTCCGGTTAACCCCGGACGCGCTTTTCTTTTGCGGCTCCGCTTTGGGACACGCGTGCCTGATGGTAACGGGCAGGTAAAATCCCCCGATTGATCCGACCACCCTGATGGGATTCCGGCGCCCCATGACCACACCCGCAACGCAGGTTACCCCCAAGGTTTCTCCCGCCACCCAGGCATCGATTCTGGCCGAAGCGCTGCCCTATATCCGGCGCTTCCATGGCAAGACCATCGTCGTCAAGTACGGCGGCAACGCGATGACCGACCTCAAACTGCAGCAGCAGTTCGCGCACGATGTGGTGATGCTCAAGCTGGTCGGCCTCAACCCGGTGGTGGTGCACGGCGGCGGCCCGCAGATTGAAGAACGCCTCAAGCAACTCGGCATCAAAAGCCAATTCATCCAGGGCATGCGTGTGACCGATGCCGAAACCATGGACGTGGTCGAGATGGTGCTGGGCGGTTCCGTCAACAAGGACATCGTGACGCTGATCAACCAGGCCGGCGGCAAGGCGGTCGGGCTCACCGGGCAGGATGGCGCCTTCATTCGCGCCAAAAAGCTCCTCATGGCGGACAAGGACAAGCCGGATCAATTCATCGACATCGGCCAGGTTGGCGACATCGAATTCATCGACCCTTCGGTGATCAGCACCCTCGAAGCCGGCGGATTCATCCCGGTGGTCGCCCCGATCGGCATCGGCAAGGACGGCGACAGCTTCAACATCAACGCCGACGTCGTCGCAGGCAAGCTCGCCGAAATTCTCAAGGCCGAAAAGCTGGTGCTGCTCACCAACACGCCCGGCGTGCTCGACAAGGCCGGCAACCTGCTGACCAACATTACCCCGCGCGACATCGACGACATGCTTGCCGACGGCACGCTGTCGGGCGGCATGCTGCCGAAGATTGCGTCGGCGCTGGATGCGGCGCGGTCCGGCGTGAAGGGCGTACACATCATCGACGGGCGCGTCGAGCATGCGCTGCTGCTCGAGATCCTTACCGACCAGGGCGTCGGCACGCTGATCCGCTCCAAGTAAGCTTGGCCGAGCCTCCCGCACCGGATTCGCCAAGCGCGGGCCTGCCAGACGCAGGGCCTGACGCCCCTCCCGATGCGGCCTCGCTGATTGTCGGCGCGATGCTGATCGCGATTGCAGCGTCGTTTGCGTGGTACGGCCTGATGGGGCGCTTCGCCACGCCCTGGGGCTGGCCCTGGTACGCGGCGTGGGTCGGCACGATCCTGATCCCGCCGTTTGCCTATCTGGCGATTCGCACGGGCAGTGTGCGTCGCGCGATTGCGCCCTTCCTGTTCATTGTCACGATCGGCCTGCTGCTGGCGATTGTGTTTCCGGTGGCGCTGCTCTAACCGTGCTGCCGCTTCAGCACCGTGCTGCGGCAGCTGCGGTGTTCAGCGCGTTGCGATGCGCAGCTGTACTTCGGGTTTGGCCAGATCACGTGGCAGCGCTTCACGTACTTGATCCCGAAACCACTGGTGCGCGCTGCTATTGTGGCTGCGTTCGTGCCAATACATCGCTATTTGGATTTCGGGAAGCGCCAGCGGGATGTCGAATACCGTCAGCGGCAGCAGCGCCGAAAGGCGGTGCGCGGCGCGTGAAGGAATCGCCAGGACCAGGTCGGAACTCGCCACCAGATAGGCCGCGAGAAGGAAGTGCGGGCTCGTAATGGCGATGCGCCGCGACAGGCCGTCGACCGCGAGCATCGAATCGAGAGCGCCGCTGAAATAGGTCAGTCCGCTTGGTGCCACCGAAATGTGCCGCAATGCGGAAAATTGTGCCACGGTGAGGTCCGGCCTGATTTCCGGGTGGCCCTTGCGGGCAACGCCGACGTATCGTTCCCTGAACAACGGCCGGCGCTTGAGCGATTGCGGCGGGTCAATAAAATAGGCCACTGCAAGGTCAATTTCACCCAAATCAAGCGCCTCTTCGACCCGACGGATGTTGACCGGCAGCACGTCGACAGAGACTAGCGGTGCCACCGCCGTCAGTTTTTCGACGAGGCGCGGCATCAGCAGGAACTGTGTGTAGTCGGATGTTGTCAGCCGGAAGCGGGTGCTACAGGCGTCAGCCTCGAATTCCTCAGGACCTGACGACAGCTCACGCAAGCGCGCGACGATGTCGTGCACTTTCGGGGCGAGCTCCAATGCTCGCGGGGTCGGTTGCATCCCTTCGCGGCCACGCACCAGCAGCGGGTCGTCGAAGCGGTCGCGCAGCCGCGCCAGCGTCTCGCTCATCGCCGATTGCGACAGACCCATACGCTCTGCAGCACGCGACACATTGCGCTCGCGCATCAAGGTGTCGAAGCACTCCAGCAATTGCAGGTCGATATTCTTGTGCACCGCCATAATCGTTGTCTCCGATGGCCACTATCGGCGCCGCCCTCTATCGTGCGGCTGACCGCGACACTAGCATACGCCGCTCTTGACAGCCAATCGGGTGGCGCAATTGAACGGGACACTGATCATCACCGGGGCGGGGCGCGGCATCGGCGCCGCAACCGCCAAGCTGGCTGCATTGCGCGGCTACGCCGTCGCGGTCAATTACGTGGCCAACGATGCTGCCGCAAAGGGCGTTGTCGACTGGATCGCCGCGCAGGGCGGGCGCGCCATCGCGGTGCGCGGCGATGTCAGCCAGGAGGCCGACGTGACCCGGATGTTTGACCAAGCGCAGGCCGCGTTCGGGCCGGTATCTGCGCTGGTCAACAATGCCGGTGTTCCAGGCAGGATCGGGCGCGTCGAACAGCTCGATCTTGCGGTGCTCAAACGCACCTTTGACGTCAACGTATTTGCCGCGTTCCTGTGCGCCCGCGAGTTCGTGCGCCGCGTCTCGACCAAAAACGGCGGTGCCGGCGGTGCCATGGTGAATGTCTCCTCGATGGCTGCCAAGACCGGTTCCCCCAACGAACTGGTGCATTACGCGGCGGCCAAGGCCGCGCTCGAGACCTTCAACTACGGCCTGGCGTCGGAAGTGGCGACCGAAGGCATTCGCGTCAATTGCGTCTCCTGCGGCTTGATTGAAACCGACATCCACGCCGAAGCTGGCGACGCCTCGCGCCTGCAGCGCTATGCGACACGCATGCCGATGCAGCGCGCCGGCAAGCCCGAGGAGGTCGCCAATGCCATTCTCTGGTTCCTCTCGCCGGAGGCTTCGTACGTTACCGGTGCGACGCTGCCGGTCGCCGGGGGGCGCTGACCGTGTACGAGTCCTACCAGCACATCAAGTTCGAGCGGCGCGGGCGCATCCTGACGGTGATCATGAACCGTCCGGAAGTCAAGAACGCCGCCAACGTGCGCATGCACAACGAGCTGTCGCGCGTGTTTCGCGATGTTGCCCAGGATGCCGAAGCGGAAGTCGTCGTGCTCACCGGCGCCGGCGATGCGTTTTCATCGGGCGGCGACATCCGCGCGATGAAGGAAAAAATTGCCGATCACACATTGTGGAACGACACCGTTGACGAGGCGCGCAGCCTGTTCTATTCGATACTCGACCTCGACAAACCGCTGATCGCGCGCGTCAACGGCGCCGCCACCGGCCTGGGTGCGACCCTTGCCGTATACGCTGACATTGCCATCGCCGCGGAGTCGGCGGTGATTGGCGACCCGCACGTGAAGGTCGGCCTGGTAGCGGGGGACGGCGGCGCGCTGATGTGGCCGATGCTGATCGGCTTCCAGAAAGCCAAGGAGCTTCTGTTCCTCGGCGACAACATCGATGCCCGGGAAGCGGCGCGTCTGGGCTTGATCACCTACGCGGTACCCGATGCGGAGCTCGATGCGCGCGTCTATGGCCTCGCCGAGAAGCTCCTCAAGGGCGCGCCGCTGGCGCTGCGCGGCACCAAGAAGGCGATCAACCACACGCTCAGGAATCTTGCCCTGTCGACCTTCGAATTCGGGGTGTCCCTCGAAACCCAGTCGCATCTGTCGCGCGACCACGCCGAGGCGATCGACGCATTCATCGAAAAACGCAAACCGGTATTCACCGGTCGATAGCAGTGGTGGCGCACCCGCTCGATTCGTTGTTTCGTCCGCGCTCGGTGGCGGTGATTGGCGCATCGAGCGACCCGAACAAGATCGGCGGACGCCCGATTGCATTTCTCAAGCGCGCGGGCTACGCGGGCGCAATTTATCCGGTCAACCCGAGCGCCACCTCGGTGCAGGAGTTGACTGCCTACCCCGCGCTCGCCGCCATCCCCGCCGATGTCGAACAGGCGATCATCGTCCTGCCCGGCAAGGCCGTACTGGGTGCCTTACAGGCGTGCGCCAGCAAGGGCGTGCGCGCAGTACAGATCTTCTCGGCCGGTTTCGGCGAAGGCGGTGCGGCGGGGCAGCGCGAGCAGGCCCAGTTGCGCGAGATCGCCGACGCGTACGACATGCGCCTGCTGGGCCCCAACAGCCTGGGTTTGTTCAATGCCGGTGACCATTTCTTCGGCACCTTCGCCACTGCGCTCGATGGCGCGTGGCCGCGCAGCGGCGCGGTCGGCGTGGCGACCCAATCGGGCGCCTTCGGCTCCTACTTTTTTGGCTTGGCGCAAGCGCGCGGTTTGGGTTTCTCGCACTTCGTCGCCACCGGCAACGAGTGCGACGTGGACGTCGCCGAGTGTGTCGAGTTTCTCGCGGCCGATGCGGCCACGCAGGTCATCGTGATGGCGCTCGAAGGCTGCAAGGACGGCGCGAAACTGATTCGCGCCCTGGCCGCTGCGCGCGCTGCCGCCAAGCCGGTGATTGCAATGAAGGTGGGTGTCTCGCAAGCGGGCGCGCAAGCTGCGGCGACCCATACCGGCTCGCTATCTGGGGAAGACCGCGTGTTCGATGCGGTGCTGCGGCAATACGGCGTGTACCGCGCCTCGAGCCTGGAGGCAATTGTCGATGTGGCGTACCTGGCCAGTGTGACGCCACTGCCGCGCGGCCAGCGGCTGGCGGTAATCACTACCTCGGGTGGGATCGGCGTACTCGCCGCCGATGCCGCAGAAGCGCGCGGCCTCGATCTTGCGCCGGTCACCACTGAAGCACAAGCCGCCATCAGCGCGCTGGTGCCGCTGGCGGGCGGCGTCAATCCGGTCGACACGTCGGCTGCCATCATTGGCGACTTGTCGCTCTACAGCCGCATCACCGAGTGCGTGTTGGCGAGCCGTCCCTATGACTCGGTGCTGTGCTATCTCGCCCACATCGGGCGCAACCCGACGCACTGGTCGCAACTGCGCGAATCGCTCTACGCCTTGCGACAGCGCCATGCGGGTCTGCCGTTTGTCGCTGTGCTGCTGGCTGACGCATCACTGACCGCCGAACTGGAGAAGCAGGGAATCGCCGTGTTCGCCGATCCAACCCGTGCGGTCAATGCGATTGCGGCGTGCAGTGCGCTAGGCCGGCGCGCTGCGACCACGCCATCGACGCCAACGCAACGCGCCGCGCAAATCCTCGACGGCGATGTGTCGACCGAAGCAGCAGCCAAGCAATCCCTCGCACGCCTGGGCATTTCATTTGCCCCGGAGCAACGGGCGGCGAGCGCGGTTGATGCCCGCCAAGCCGCTCTGGTACTGGGTTTCCCGGTAGTGATGAAAATTCTATCGCCCGATATCGCGCACAAGACCGAAGCCGGCGGCGTGACGCTCGGCTTGATGGACGCCGTGCAGGTCGAAGCCGAGTTCGACGCGATGATGGCGCGCGTCAGGCAACGCATGCCCACCGCGCGAATCGAAGGCGTCATCATCGCCAGGCAACTGAACGCCGGCATCGAAGTGCTGGTTGGCACGCATGTTGATCCCGTCTTCGGCGCAGTTGTCACGGCGGGCGCGGGTGGGGTGCTGACCGAACTGCTCGGCGATGTGAGCCTGCGTCTGGCCCCGGTCAGCGCGGCTGAAGCGCGCCAGATGCTCGATGCCACACGCATCGGGCGCCTGCTCCAGGGCTACCGAGGCGCCCCCCCTGCCGATCTCGACGCATTGACCGCCCTGATTGCGCGCGTTTCCGAAATCGCTGCCGACAACTGCGAGCGCGTTGCCGGCATTGACCTCAACCCGGTGCTGGCGCGCCCCGACGGCGCATACGCGCTCGACGCACTGATCGCCTTGAAAGGAGTCTCGACATGAACCCCGCAATCCGCCCCGAACACCTGCGCCAGCCCGGTCACAGCCAGGCCTGCTCGCGCGCGGAAATGGAGAGTCGTGTCGCGCGGTTTCGCAACCGGCAGCCCGACCCGGGCGCTTTTCCCGACCTCAAGGAGCAGAGCGGCAAGCGCAGCGTCACCTACATGCTTTCCCCCGGCAATACCGGCGGGCCGGCACCGATCAACCTGCCGCACAACTTTCACCTGTCGATCTCGACCCTGTCCAAGGGCATCCGGCCGACGGTGCATTCGCACCCCTACAACGAGGTGTTCATGTCGCTGAACACGCGCTTTCGCATGTTCTGGGGTGAGGACCTCGCCGAGTCCATCGACCTGGAACCTTTCGATGTGGTTTCGGTGCCGGCCGGGGTGTTTCGCACCTTCGAGAATCTCGATGACACGGACGGCTACATGATGGCCATTTTCGACCACGGCGGTGACCCGCACACCGGCATCGTGGTGCCGCCGGCCGTGTTCGAAAAGTTTTACAGGAACTGGAACCCCGGCATGGTCGGGGTGCAGGGTTGATTGATCCCGCGAGCACGAGGACTCCCATGTTGATTGACCATCGTACCTACACCTTCCACCCGGGCAAACTGCAGGAATTCCTGCCGGTATTCGAAAAGGAAGGCTTGCCGCTGCAGATGAAATATTGCGGCAACCTGATCGGGTACTTCACCACCGAGACTGGTGAGCTCAACCAGGTAATCCAGTTGTGGGCCTATCGCGACGCTGCAGATCGCGATGCGAGGCGTGCCGCGCTGTGGAAAGACCCGGGATTTGTCGCGTTGGGCCAAAAGCTTCTGCCGCTGATTTCCCGTCAGGAAAGTCGCCTCATCAGGCCCACTTCTTTTTCGCCGCTCCCCTGGAATGCACAGTGGGATGGGCCTGCCTGGAAATAGACGCTGCCATGTCATTGCTCGAAATCCGCGATGTCTCGCTCGCTTTTGGCGGCGTGAAGGCGCTAACCGGCGTATCTCTGGCCGTGGAGGAAGGCACGGTAACCTCCGTGATCGGCCCCAACGGCGCCGGCAAGACCAGCCTGTACAACGTGATCTCGGGGTTCTACCGACCCCAGTCGGGTGCGGTTGCGTTCGCCGGTGCCGATATCACCCTGGTCAAGGCCAACAGGCGCGCCGCGCTCGGCATGGCCCGCACCTTCCAGAACATCGCGTTGTTCCGTGGCCTCACCGTGCTCGACAACATCAAGCTTGGCGCGCATCATTACCTCAAGTCAGGGGTGCTGCCGGCGGCCTGGTACATCGGCAGCGCCGCGCGCGAAGAAGCGCAACTACGCGGAAAGATCGAGCGCGACATCGTCGATCTGCTGCATCTGGCCGACTTCCGCGACGCACCGGTGTCGGCGCTCTCTTACGGCCTGCAGAAGCGCGTCGAGCTGGCGCGCGCGCTGGCGATGCGCCCCAAGTTGCTGATGCTCGATGAGCCGGTTGCAGGCATGAATCGCGAAGAGAAGGAAGACATGGCGCGCTACATCCTCGATGTGCGCGAAGAGTGGGGCGTGACCGTGCTGCTGATCGAGCACGACATGGGCATGGTGATGGATCTGTCGGATCAGATTCATGTGCTCAATTTCGGCCAGAAGCTCAGTTCCGGCACACCCGACCAGGTGCGCGCCGACCCGGCCGTGATCGAAGCCTATCTGGGAGAGGGCTGAACGGCATGAACCTGTTCATCGAATACAGCATGGTGGGAATCGCCTCGGGCGGCATGTACGCGCTGATGGCGCTGGGCTTCGTGCTGGTGTTCAAGGGAACCGGCGTTTTCAATTTCGCGCAGGGCGAGTTGATGATGCTGGGTGCTTACATCTTCCTGTCGGTCAATCAACTGGCCGGCCTGCACTGGTCGATCGCGCTGCTGGCGACGGTCCTGTTTGCACTGCTCACGGGCGTGCTGATCGAACGCACCGTGCTGCGCGCATTGGCCGGTCAGCCGCTGCTGTCGATCGTGATGGCGACCGTCGGTCTGGGCCTGGTGCTCAAGGGCGCGGCCGGGTTGATCTGGGGGCAGGAGCAACGAACCCTGCCCGAGCTGGTGCCGCGCAAGCCCATCTTTATCGGCGACATCCTGATTCCCGGCGCGGTGTTCTGGAGCTTTGTGATCAGCATGGCGGTGATCGCCGCGTGCCTGCTCTACTTTCGCTTCACGCGCGGTGGCGTTACCATGCGCGCCGCCGCATCAAGCCAGGTCAACGCTTATGCAGTCGGCATCAACGTACCGGTGATATCGGCGTTGACATGGGGTCTGGCCGCTGCAGCGGGCGGTTTTGCCGGCGTGCTGCTGGCCGCGATCAACAACCTTACACCGCACCTCGGCGACCTCGCGCTGTCGGTGCTGGCGGTACTGATCGTCGGCGGCCTCGATAGTTTGGCCGGGGTGATTGTCGGCGGTCTGATCATCGGCTGGCTGCAAAGCATGACCGGCGCCTACCTCGGCGGGCAATACCGCGAAATCATGCCCTTCATCGTTGTGCTCGCGGTGCTGCTGGTGCGCCCGCACGGCCTGTTTGGCCGCAAGGAGATCGAACGCATATGAGCTTCTCCCTCGACCTGGTCGGCCCGCGTGCCGGCATTGCACCGTCCAATTACCGCGCAACGGCCGCTTGGCTCGACAGCGGCGAGCGCCGCCTGGGCCTGGCGCTGCTGCTCGGGTTACTCGCGCTGTTTCCCTTCGTTGCGGGCGACTATCTGGTCTACCTTGCGTGTGTGGCAGCGATGACAGTTGTCAGCGTCATCGGCCTCAACATCCTGACCGGCTACACCGGTCTGCTGTCGATCGGCCATGCCGCGTTCAATGGCATCGGTGCCTATTCCTGTGCGGTGGCCACCGTGAAATTCGGCTGGCCGTTCTGGCTGGCCGTGCCGTTTGGCGGCTTGATGGCGGCCTTTGCGGGCCTGATCGTCGGCCTGCCGAGCTTGCGCATAAAGGGCCTGTATCTGGCGATTGCCACGCTGGCCGCGCAGTACCTGTTCCTGTTCGCGGCCCAGCACTGGGAGTCGGTCACCGGTGGCGATCGCGGCTTCCAGGTCGCGCCGGCGAGCTTCTTCGGCATTCGCCTCGACTCCGACATGCGTCTCTACTGGCTGATCATGCCAGTCACGGTGCTGATGTGCCTGGCGGCGCACAACCTGTTCCGCACCCGCATTGGACGCTCCTTCATCGCGGTGCGCGAGCGTGACTACTCGGCCGAGGTGCTTGGTATCGACCTGCTGCGCACCAAGCTGCTCGCGTTTGCCATCGCCTCGTTCTACGCCGGCATCGCCGGGGCTTTGATGGCCTACTTCTTCAAGGTGGTCAACCCCGAGCAATACACCTTCACCGCGTCGATCTTTCAGTTGACCGCAATCATCGTCGGTGGCCTGGGCTCGGTGCTCGGGTCGATCCTCGGCGCCCTGTTCATGGTTGCGGTGCCCGAGATTCTCAAGGCCGTGGTGTCGGCCTTGGCCGGTGCCGACGCGGTCAAGGGCGCGATCATGCTCGCCTCGGCGCGCGAGCTGGTATTTGGCCTGTTGATCGTCGGCTTCCTGCTGTTCGAGCCGTTCGGCCTGGCCGAAATTGTGCGGCGCGCGCGCGTGTCGCTGCAAATGTGGCCGTTCAAAACCTGAGCTGTTTTTCATTTACAACAAGGAGACAAGCATGCACATCACACGCAGAGGTTTCAACACATTTGCCGCGGCCAGCGCCGTTGCAGTGAGCACCGGCCTGCCCGGCACGGTGCGCGCGCAGGCAACGGACGAGGTGGTGTTCGCTGCGACGCTGCCACTGACCGGCCCGTTCGCCGCCGTGGCCAAAGACCAGCTCGAAGGCATGAAGGACTACATAGACTTCGTCAATTCCAAGGGCGGAGTGCGCGGCAAGAAGGTGAAATTCCTAGTGGAGGACACCCAATACAAGGTCGATCAGGCGGTCGCCGCGTTCAAGAAGTTCATGGCATCGGACAAGCCGGTCGCGGTGTTTGGCGACGGCACCGGCTTCATCCGCGCCGCCTCGCAGGAGAACAACGAGCGCTACAAGGTGCTGATGACCTCGACCTCGTACGCTTCAGACCTGATCGACGCGCAGAAATACGGCTACCACTTCATGAGCGGCCCGACCTACAGCGAAGCGGTGGGTGCGCTGCTCCAGCACATCAAGGACAGCCACAAGGGCGGGCGCGCCAAACTGGCGGTGATCCACAGCGCCTCCGAATACGGGCGCGACCCGCTGGAGTTCCTGAAAAAACGCGCCGCCGAGCTCGGTATTGACGTGGTGCTGATCACCGAAATGAAATTCCGTGACGTTGATGTCACGGCCGAGACCATCAAGCTGCGCCAGGCCAAACCCGACTTCACGATCATCCACGGATTCGGCGGCGCGCCGATCTTCACCGAGGTGATGAAGTTGGCGCGCGAGTACAAGCTCGAGACCAAATTCATGGGTACCTTCTGGGAAGGGTCGCGCACGATTCTCAAGCGCGCCGGCGACGCCGCCGACGGTTTCATCGGTGTTTCCAACTACGCGTGGAACACGGCGGGCGCCACCGCACCGACGCTCAAAGCGATTGACGACATCAAGCGCAAGCGTGATCCCAAATACGACGGCTACCCCGACATCTACTACATGCAAGGCTGGGCCTCAATGATGCTGTTCGTCAAAGCGGCTGATGACACGCTGGCCGCAAAAAAAGCGCTCACCGGCGAAAACCTGCGCGACGCGCTCAAGGCCGTCAAGGGCTGGGACACCGGCGGCCTGATCGGCGCGCCGGTCACGCTCAGTGGCTACAGCATTCCGGTCGCGCAGGTGGTGCGCTTCGACGCCAAGGCCGACATGAAGCCGGTGCCGGTGTCGGCCTGGATGTCGGTCAAGTAGGCAGCCATCCCCGAAGAGCCGTCCGGGCATGCGCCTGCAAGCCGCTCCCACCAACACTCTTCAGCCTTCCTCTTCTATGACCCGCCATGGCCAACGCTCTTGAAGTGACCGCGCTCGACGTGGTGTATCAAGGCACGCTGCAAGTGCTGCGCGGCTTGTCGCTCGCGGTGCCCGAAGGCAAGATCGTCGCCTTGCTCGGCTCCAACGGGGCGGGCAAGACCACGACCCTCAAAGCCATCACCGGCCTGTTGCCGCTGGAGAATGGTGAAATCAGCGGTGGCCGCGTCGCATTCGACGGCGCCGATACCACGGGCCTGGCACCGCACACCCTGACGCGGCGCGGCCTGTTCCATGTGCGTGAGGGCCGCCAGTTGTTCACCGACATGACGGTCGAGGAAAATCTGGTGGCCGCCTGCAATGCGCTTGGCGGCCGGCACGCCGCGCCGCGCGACTTCGACGAGGTATACGCCTTCTTCCCGCGTCTGAAGGAGCGCGCCCGCCAGATTTGCGGCTATCTCTCGGGCGGTGAGCAGCAGATGCTGGCAATCGGCCGCGCGCTGGTGGCGCGCCCGCGCGTGATTCTGTTTGACGAACCATCACTCGGCCTCGCTCCCAAGATCGTCGCCGAGATTTTCGCCATCATCCGCCAGATCAACCAAAGCACCGGGGTGGCGATGCTGGTGGTCGAGCAGAACGCGCGCGTTGCGCTGGCCAACGCTGACTATGCCTACATTCTCGAGAGCGGCTCGATCATGCTCGAAGGCAATGCTGCCGAATTGGCCGGCAACCAGGATGTGAAGAATTTCTATCTCGGCGGGGCCGAGGGCGGGCGCAAGAGCTTTCGTGATGTCAAACATTACCGGCAGGCAAAGCGATGGCTGAACTGAGCACCACCCTCGCTGGTGCCGCGCTGGCGCGCGCTGCTGCCGCGCCGGAATCACTCGCCTTCCTGCAAAAGCGCTACGGCATCTGGGAGCGGCATGGCTGGGGCGCGTGCGCACGCTGGATCGAAGATTGCGCACTCGGCCTCGATGCCGAAGGCACGCAACGCGGCGAAACAGTAGCAATCCTGTCGGGTCAGCGCATCGATGCCGTGCTGGCTGTGTACGCCTGCCAGCTTGCCGGCTTGCGCCCCTTGTTGCTGCATCCGACGATTGCACCAGGTGCGCTGGCCTCGTATTGCGAGGAGGCCGGCGTCTCGATCCTGATTGCCGAAGATCAGGAGCAGGTGGACAAGGCCGCCGACGTGCTCTCCCGCTTGCCGCAGTTGCAGCGCCTGTTGGTAATCGATGCCAAAGGCGTGCGCGGTTACCGCCACGTCAAGGTAGAGCCGCTGGCCGCAGTGGTCGAACAAGGCGGGGCGCTCGACGGTCGCGCTGCGGCGCTGGCGGTGCGCACCGCGCTCTTGTCCGGCAGCGCACCCGGATTGGCGCTGTACTCGGGTGGGGTGTGCGGCGATGCCCGCTTGTTGACCTTCTCACACCACGCCTTGCTCACCATGATGCAGGGCGCGCGAGGGCGCGTGCCATTCGCCGCGGGCGCCTTGCTGGCTGCGCAGTTCGCGCTGGCCGACCCACTCGGCCATTTCTTTTGCGTCGCCGCGCCGGCGGTCACGGGTGCGGTACCCTGCTTCGGCGAGGGCCGCATGCTGACCCAAATCGAGTTGCGCGAAGCTTCGCCCGCTTTGGTTGCCGCGCCGGCGCGCGCCTATGAGCGCATGCGCCGCGAAACCGTGGCGCGCATCGAACGCGCCGGTGGCGTGCGCCAAGCCTTGTTCACGCAGGTATTGGCGCACGGTGCGGCGTCCGGCCCGCTCGCCTGGCTGGCGGGCCGGCCCCTGCTCAATGCCCTTGGCCTCGCGCGCGCCACCTGGCTCGGCTGTGGCTACGATCAGTTGTCTGCGGCCAGCACGGAATGTTTTGCACATCTCGGTAAATCGGTAACTGGCATCTACAGCCTCGCTGACGCCGCCGGGCCGGTAGCTGTGCTCGCCGCAGGCAATGCGGCGTCCACGCCGGCCTCCCCCACGCTACAGTGGTTTTCCCACGTGTCGGCGCAATTGGACGGCGCCAGCGAGTTGCTGGTACGCAGCAGCGGCAACGCCCAATGGATGGCGACCGGTGATCTCGCATTGCAGACCACCGGCGGAATGCAACTCCTGGGGCGCGGCGTCGATTGCCTGCACGTGGCAGAGGGTGATCCGGTGCAGGCCGGGCTGATCGAGCGCGAACTGGCGGTGTCCACCTTCGTCAACCAGGCGGTGGCGGTGGGCGGGCCGGCTACCGGCATCACGGCATTGATCGAGCTCGACGAAACCGCCGTGCGCGACTGGGCCCGTATGCGCGGGCTGGCCTTCACCACTGCGCGCAGCCTGGCCGATTCGGCCGAGGTGCAGCAGATTGCCTCTGACGCGGTGGCGCGTGCCAACCAGTGCTTGCCGCTGCAGGCGCGCATCGCGCGTCACATCGTGCTGCCGCGCCCGCTTGACCCCGGCAACGGCGAGCTCACCGCATCGCTCGCGCTGCGCCGTGCCTTTGTGCGCAACCGTTACGCACACCGTTTATTCCCCGATTGAAGGTTCTCTCACACGAAAGGTTTGGCATCATGAAAATCGCCATCATCGGCGCCGGCAATGTCGGCGGCGCGCTCGGCAAACGCTGGGCCGCCGCCGGCCACGAGATTTTGTTTGGAGTGCGCGACCCGGCGCGCGAGAAGTATCAAAGCCTGGTCACGCAGACCGGCGGCAAGGGGCAGCTCATGACCAGTGCCGCCGCCGTCAAGGGCGCAAGCGTGGTGTTGCTCGCGACGCCATGGAACACCACGCAGGCCGCCTTGGCGGAGTGCGGCGACCTGGCCGGCAAAATTCTGATCGACGCCACCAACCCGTTAGGCGCTGATCTCGCGCTTACCATCGGCCACACCGATTCGGGGGCCGAGCAGGTGTCACGCTGGAGCAATGGCGCCAACGTGGTCAAGGCCTTCAACAGCACCGGTTTTAACGTGATGGACGATCCAGTGATGGAGCAGCGCCACGCTGTCATGTTTGTAGCGGGCGACGACCAGGCCGCCAAGGGCGTGGTGCTCGACCTCGCCACCGCGATCGGCTTTGAAGCCATCGACGCCGGCAACCTCAAAATGGCGCGCGTGCTTGAACCGATGGCGCAACTGTGGATTTACTGCGCCTACCGCCAGGGGCTGACGCGCGACTACGCGTTCGCCCTGATCCGGCGCGGAGCCTAGGACATGACGCCCTCCTTGAAAGGACAGCGCGCCTGGGTGTTCGGCGGCAGCTCCGGCATAGGCCTCGCCTCGGCGCAGGCGCTAGCTGCGCTGGGTGCCGGGGTAGCCATTGCCGGCTCCACGCAAGGCAATCTCGACAGCGCCCTCAAGACCCTTCCCGATGGCACGCGCGGCTTTGCAGTCAATGCAGCGGATGGCGCTGCCCTCGCAAAGGCCTTCACTGATTTCGGTGCCTTCGATCATCTGGTGGTGTGCGTTGGCGGCGGCAGCGCCATCGGCCCGTACCGCACGCTCGACGAAGCCAAGATGCGCGCCGGCTTCGACAACAAGTTCTGGCACTACCAGCGCATCACCATGGCGGCGCTGGCGCAATTGCGCGGGGCCGGGTCGATCACCTGGGTGAGCGGCGCAGCGGCGCGCCTGGCGATCCGCGGCATGGCGGGCCTCGCCGCCACCAACGGCGCACTGCACGCGATGATCGGCCCACTTGCGCTCGAATTGGCACCGGTGCGTGTCAACGCGGTCTCGCCGGGCTTCATCGACACCCCTTATTGGCGCAAGGCGATGCCTGAAGAAGCGCGCGCCAAACTCTACGCCGACATGGCGGCAGTGGTGCCGGTCAAACGCGTCGGCACACCGGACGATGTAGGGCAGGCGGTGGCAATGGTGACCACCAACACCTTCGTCAATGGCGCGATCATCGATTGCGATGGCGGCCGCCATTTGGGAGGATGAAGATGCGCGATCAATACCCGGTTTTAGCCGCTTCACTGCGCGACGCAGAACGCCAACGCGCGCCGATTGCGCCGCTGCGCGACACCATCGGCCCGGTCAATGCTGAGGCCGCCTATGCGATTCAGAACATCAATACCGAAGCGGCACTCGCCGCCGGCCGGCGCCTGACCGGCCGCAAGATCGGCCTCACCGCCAAGGCAGTGCAGCAACAACTCGGCGTCGACCAACCCGACTACGGCATGCTGTTCGCCGACATGCTGGTGAGCAACGGCGAAGCGATTGCGGCGGAACGCACGATCCAGCCGCGCGTTGAAGCCGAAGTCGCGCTGGTGCTGGAGCGCGACGTGACCAATGCCGATGCCACCGTGGCCGACATGATCCGCGCGGTGGCCTACTGCCTGCCCGCGCTCGAAATTGTCGACAGCCGCATTCAGAATTGGGACATCAAGCTGGCCGACACGATTGCCGACAACGCCTCGTCCGGTTTGTTTGTGCTCGGCGACACGCCGGTGATGCTCAATCAGATCGACCTGCGGCTTGCCGGCATGGTGATGGAGCGCGGCAACGAGGTGGTGTCGCTCGGTGTCGGCGCGGCCTGCCTTGGCAACCCGCTCAACGCTGCCGCGTGGCTGGCGCGTACCATGGCGCGCGTTGGCCGTCCGCTCATGGCTGGTGACGTGCTGATGACCGGTGCGCTCGGGCCGATGGTGGCCGCGCAGCCTGGTGATACCTTCAATGCGCAGATCGCCGGATTGGGCTGTGTGCGCGCAGTGTTTGCATAAGCCCGATCACGCACAACCACTTTCCGCCGGAAGCACAACCCAATGAGAACCCGCCTCCTGCTTTGCGCACCGATTTCACTTTTTCTCGGAATGTGCGTGGTCTGGTCAGTTGCAGCCCACGCCCAAGGAACCTATCCCGCCAAGCCGATCCGCATCGTGGTGCCGTACGGCCCGGGAGGCGCGCCGGACATCCTGGGTAGGGTCATTGGGCAGAAGTTGGGCGCCGCACTGGGGCAGTCAGTGATCATCGACAACAAGCCCGGTGCGGGGGGCAATCTGGGTGCGGATGCAGTCGCAAAATCGCCGCCGGACGGCTACACGCTGCTCATGACCACGACGGCGACGCAGTCGATCAACCAGAGCCTGTACGCCAGCATGCCTTATGACGGATTCAAGGATTTCACGCCGGTGTCATTGGTGGCCTATACGGCGGTGATGCTGGTAGTGGCGAATGACGTGCCTGCAAAGTCGGTCAAGGAACTCGTAGCCCACGCAAAGGCGAACCCTGGCAAGCTGACCTATGCCTCGGCCGGCGCCGGCACGGTCCAGCATATGTCGGGCGCCATGTTCAACGGGCTGGCCGGTGTGGACACGGTGCACGTACCCTACAAGGGTTCGGGGCAGGTGATGCCCGATCTCGTGGCCGGACGCGTGTCCATGATGTTCAACAGCGTGGCGGCAGTGATTCCGATGGTGCGTGACGGGAAGCTGCGCGCCCTGGGCGTAAGCGGGTCGAAGCGCAGCGGCGCCGCGCCGGACGTGCCGACCATTGCTGAAGCCGGCTTGCCGGGTTTCGAAGCTAGCGCCTGGTATGCGCTGTTCGCACCGGCCAGCCTGCCGCGCGAGATCACGCTGAAATTGAATGCCGAACTGGCGCGGGTCATCGCGGCGCCGGACGTGCGCGAGCGCTTTTCCGGCCTGGGCCTTGATCCTGCCGTGTCCACTCCCGAGGAGCTGGGCAGGATGGTCCAGGACGACACGGTCAAGTGGGCGCGGGTGATCAAGGCCAACAATATTCAACTGCAGTAACCCGGGCGAGTGCCGCATGATCCTCGAAGAGCGTACTTACACGATCGTTCCCGGGCAACTGGCTGCCTACCTGGACAACTACGAGCGGCATGGCAAGCCGATCCACTGGACGCACCTTGGTACACCGGTCGGCTGGTTCGTCACGGAGACCGAGGTGCTCAACCAGGTGGTGCATTTCTGGCGCTATGCGTCGATGGTCGAGCGTGAGCAAAGGCGCGCGGCGCTATACGCCGACCCGGAGTGGAACGCCTATCGGCTCCAGGCAGGCACGCGAGTCATTAAACAGGAAAACCGCATCATGCGGCCGACCGCATTTTCACCCATGCAATGAACCGGGTGGGGCGTCGCCCGCCGACACCACGGCGCTGATCTGCTCGCGTAGCCAGCGCGCCGCCGCCGCATCATGCGTGCGTTCATGCCATAGCTGGTAGAACTTCATCGGCGGGAAGCCCAGCGGCGCCTTGACGATCCTGAGCGGCGTGACGCGCGCGCAGCTCTCGGCGAAGCGCCGCCCGGTGGTGAACAGCAGGTCGGTATCCTGCAGCACATAGGGCACCAGGTTGAAGTAAGGCAGCGACACGCGGTGCATGCGCTGCATGCCGATCGAGGCGAGGTGCTCGTCGATGCTGCCGCGTACGCCGCCGGCATAACGCAGCGGCGCGATGTGCTGGGCGCTGCGGTAGTCGGCGGCACTGAGCGAGGCTTTTTTCGCCAGCGGGTGCGCCGGGCGCATCATCACCACGACTTCATCCTCGTAGAGCGGTGCCAGGCGCAGGTAGGGTGGCGGGTTCGGCCAGTTGGCGACCACCACGTCGACCTCGCCTTGTTCGAGCAGGCGCTCGTAGTCCATGTCGAAACTGAGCGGGCGGATCGCGATCTGCGTATTCGGCGCGAGCCGGCCGATGCGCCCGATCAGCGCCGGCAGGAATCGCGCATCGAGGAAGTCGGGCGCGGCGACGCTGAAAGTGCGCACCGAATCGGCGGCCACAAAATGCTGGCCGTGCTGCAGGATCGCGTCGATGCCGTTGAGTGCGCGCGTCGCGTGCGACAGCAGTTCCAGGGCGCGGCTGGTCGGCGCCATGCCGTTGCGGGTGCGCACCAGCAGCGCATCGCCGGTCAGGTCGCGCAGGCGCTTCAACGCGGCGCTTACGGCGGGCTGGGAAATGTCGAGCTTGTCGGCGGCGCGCGACACGCTTGATGCCGTCACCACGGCGTGCAACACCCGCAACAGATGCACATCGAGCGCTTCGCGCATATCTTTCCGGCCATACCCACTATAACCCCGCCATTATGCTGGTTCGGCGCGCCAGCCCCTATAGTGGCGTTTCCATGCCATCGCACCCGATCCGCTTCCTGCTCAACGGCACTCTGACTGAAGCTGCCGGCGTCGATCCGCACGTCTCGCTGCTCCAATACCTGCGCGAAGACCTGCGGCTGACCGGCACCAAGGAAGGCTGCGCCGAGGGCGATTGCGGCGCCTGCACCGTCGTGCTCGGCGAACTGGATACGAACGGACGCGTTGGCCTGAAACCCGTCAACGCCTGCATCCGCCAGCTGCCCACCATCGACGGCAAGGCGGTGTTCACCGTCGAAGGCCTGAAGCGCGGCGATGGCACGCTGCATCCGGCGCAGCAGGCGCTGGCTGATTGCCACGGCTCGCAGTGCGGCTTTTGCACACCCGGCTTTGTGATGAGTCTGTTTGCCCTGTACAAGAACTCGCCGAGCCCGACGCGCACCCAGGCGATCGAAGCTTTGTCCGGCAACCTGTGCCGCTGCACCGGCTACCGCCCGATCCTGGATGCCGCTGTCGTGATGCAAGGCTGCGGCACACCCTGCGGCGCCGATGCGGCACCCGTGGAATCGTGGCTCAACCAACCCGCCACCACCACAGGTGCCGTGCATCCCGGTGAAGCGGTCCTGGCCGCTGCGCTTCGGGCCATCGGGCGTGAGGCCGACTTCAGCTATGCGGCGCATGGCGTGAGCTTCCACGCGCCGCGCAGCATCGCCTCCTTTAGTCGCCTGGCTGCCGCCCACCCGGATGCGTGGATTCTCGCCGGCGGCACCGACGTGGGCCTGTGGATCAACAAGGCCCTGCAATCGACGCGCACGATTCTGTACACCGGCGCAGTCGATGGTTTGGGCCGCATTGAAGACAAGGCGGGCTGGGTCGAGATCGGTGCGGCGGTGACGCTCGAAGACGCGTTTCATGCCCTCAACCGGCACTACCCCGAGTTTGCCCACGTGTGGTTGCGCTTCGCCTCGGTGCCGATCCGTTCTTCGGGAACGCTGGGCGGCAACGTCGCCAACGGCTCGCCGATCGGCGATTCGATGCCGCTCCTGATCGCGCTGGGCAGCGAGGTGGTGTTGCGCCATGGCGAGGCCGTGCGCACCCTGCCGCTCGAAGACCTGTATCTGGACTACAAAAAGCAGGCGCGCGTATCCGGCGAATGGGTCGAGCGCGTGCGTGTGCCGATGCGCAGCGCCGGGCTGGAACTGGCCGCTTACAAGAATGCCAAGCGCAACGAACAGGATATTTCGGCGGTGTGCTTTGCGCTTGCCCTGCAACGTGAGGGCGATCAGGTGCGCAGCGTGCGCGTCGCGCTCGGTGGCATGGCGGGGGTGCCGAAGCGTGCACGCCAAGTTGAAGCTGCGCTGACCGGGAAGGCATGGAATGAAGACAACGTGCGCGCGGCGATGGCCGACATGACGCGCGACTTTAGCCCGATGAGCGACATGCGCGCCACTGCGGGCTACCGCTTGCGCGTGGCGCAAAACCTGTTGTTGCGTTTCTTTCACGAATCGTCGAGCGGCGCTTCAATTGAAACGCGGGTGCTCTGATGAACGCGCCTGTCTCCCCGTCAACGCTCAGCGGCGCCGCAGGCGAATCGCTGCGCCACGAATCGGCGCACCTGCAGGTCAGCGGTGAAGCGCGCTATGCCGACGACGTGCCGGAACCCATCGGCACCCTGCATGCCGCCTTCGGCGTGTCGCCGCATGCCCACGCGCGCATCAAGCGCATCGACCTGTCGGCCGTGCGCGCCCATCCGGGGGTGGTGGCGGTGCTCACGCATGTCGACATTCCCGGCGCCAACAATTACGGCGGCATCAAGCCCGATGACCCGCTGCTGGCCGAAACCCTGCTGGAGTACCAGGGCCAGCCGATGTTCCTGGTGCTGGCCGATTCGCACCACGCCGCGCGCCGCGCCGCGAAGCTTGCCCAGGTCGAATACGAGGTGCTGCCCGCGATCCTGACGATCGAGGACGCGCTGGACCAGCAGTTCTACATCGCACCGCCGCGTACGTTGACCCGGGGCGATGCCGCAGGCGCGATGCGCGAGGCACCACATCGCATCACTGGCCGCACGCGTTGCGGCGGGCAGGACCATTTTTATCTCGAAGGGCAGATCGCCTTCGCCTTTCCCGAAGAAGATGGCCAGGTGCGGGTGGTGTCATCGACCCAGCATCCGACCGAAGTGCAGCACATCGTCGCGCATGCCCTGGGCTGCGCCAGTCACCTGGTGCGTATCGAATGCCGGCGCATGGGCGGCGGTTTTGGCGGCAAGGAGTCGCAACCGGCCCTGCTCGCCGCTCTGGCTGCGATCGCGGCGCTCAAGACCGGGCGCGCGGTCAAGTTGCGCCTCGATCGCGACGACGACATGGTCATCACCGGCAAGCGCCATCCGTTTTTGCTCGAGTATGAGGTCGGGTTCGACGGCGACGGCCGCATCCTTGGCGCCGATTTCATGCTCGCGTCCAACTGCGGTTATTCATCCGACCTCTCCGGGCCGGTGAACGACCGCGCCATCTGCCACGTTGACAATGCCTACTTTCTGGAGCACGTGACGGTGCGCAATCTGCAGTGCAAGACGCACACGGTGTCGAACACTGCGTTTCGCGGCTTCGGCGGGCCGCAGGGCATGTTCGTGATCGAGCATGCGCTCGACTGCATTGCGCGCCAGCTCGGCCTGGACCCGCTTGATGTGCGCCGCGCCAACTACTACGGGTCCGACACGCGCAACGAAACGCCCTATGGGCAGGTGATCGAAGACAACATTCTGGAGCCGATCACGCACGAACTCGAACTCTCGTCCGACTACCGGACGCGCCGCACCGCGCTCCGAAAGCAGAATGCCGCGAGCCCGATCGTCAAGCGCGGCATCGCGCTGACGCCAGTCAAGTTCGGCATCTCGTTCAACGCGACGCACTTCAACCAGGCCGGCGCGCTGCTCAACTTGTACTCCGACGGATCGGTGCTCCTCAACCACGGCGGCACTGAAATGGGCCAGGGCCTGCACACCAAGGTGGCGCAGGTGGTGGCGCAGGAGCTCGGCATTGCCGTTGACCAGGTGCGCGTGACGGCTACCGACACCAGCAAGGTGCCCAACACCTCGGCCACGGCGGCATCAAGCGGCTCGGACCTCAACGGCATGGCGGCGCGAGACGCGTGCCGCCAACTCCGGGCGCGCCTTGCCGCCCACGCGGCCAGGCTCTGGAACGTGAACGCCGATGGCGTGCAGTTTGCCGGCGGCCGGGTCAGCGCGGACGCGCACTCGATGCCCTTCGCGGAACTCGCGCACAAGGCCTGGTTCGCGCGCGTGTCGCTGTCGGCACAGGGCTTTTACGCCACGCCCAAAATCAACTGGAACCGCGCCGAGCTCAAGGGACGGCCGTTCTATTACTTTGCCTACGGGGTCGCGTGCACCCAGGTGGCCGTCGATACGCTCACTGGCGAAACCCGCATCGAGCGCGCCGACATCCTGCACGACGCCGGCAGCTCGCTCAATCCGGCGCTGGACATCGGCCAGGTCGAAGGCGGCTTCATCCAGGGCGCCGGCTGGCTCACCAGCGAAGAGCTGTGGTGGGATGCCAAGGGACGCCTCGCGACCCACGCGCCGTCGACCTACAAGATTCCGACGGCGGCCGACATTCCCGAGGTGTTCAACGTCAGGTTGGTCGAGGGCCGGCCCAATGTCGAAGACACCATTTACCGCTCCAAGGCGGTGGGCGAGCCACCGCTGATGCTGGCGCTCTCGGTGTACCACGCGATTCGCGACGCGGTGGCGAGCGTCGCGGACTATCGCGTCTCTCCCACACTCGATGCCCCCGCCACGCCGGAAGCAGTATTGAATGCCATCGACGGCCTGCTCGACAGCCGGAGAAGCGCTTCCACCAACGATCCCAGGCCGACGACGTCCTGAAACCCGCTCCCACCAACACTTTTCGCGACATGCAATTTCAGGATCTGCTCTCGCTTCTTGATCGCGCCACGCCCTGCGTGTGGGTGTCGGTCGCGGGCGTGCGCGGCTCGGCGCCGCGCGAAGAGGGTGCCGGCATGGTCGTGACACATGCGGTGGTGGAGGGCACGATCGGCGGTGGCCACCTTGAACTCAAGGCGACCGAACTGGCGCGCGAGTGGCTGCGCCTCGGCAAAAACAGCGCGACGCAGCGCCACTATCCGCTTGGGCCCGCGCTCGGGCAGTGCTGTGGTGGGGCAGTCGATCTGCTGTTCCGCCCGGTCACCGCTGCCGAGCGACCTTGGGTTGAAGCGCTGGCCGTAGCAGAAAAAGATGGTGGCGACATTTCGCTGGCGACGCAGCCGGATGCCGCAGCACCCCATACCCGCCTGGCCGAGGTCGTAAACCCGGGCGCCGTGGTGACGCGCCACCGCTTTCGCCCTTGGCATGTATGGGTGTTCGGCGCCGGCCATGTCGGTCGCGCATTGGCCCAGGTGTTTGGCACCTTGCCGTGTGTGCTGACCTGGGTGGACAGCCGCGAGGCACAATATCCTGCCGTATTGGCGCAGAATGTGCGTGTGCTGCAAAGTGACCATCCTGCCGACGAAGTTGATGACATTCCCGAAGGTGCCGACGTGCTGGTACTGACCCACAGCCATGCGCTGGATCTGGACATCGTCACGCAGTTGCTGCGGCGCACGGACCTGGGCTACCTCGGCATGATCGGCTCTGACACCAAGGCGCAGCTATTCCAGCGGCGCCTGGCGGAGCGCGGCCTCGATGCGGGCCGGTTGACCTGCCCGATCGGTGCGCCGGCGGAAGGATCCAAGAACAAGCACCCCGGGGCGATCGCGGTCAGCGTCGCGGCCGACCTGCTTGCGCGGCGCGCGGCCGTTGCGCAAGGGGTTGCGCATGCCTGAACTCGCCGCGCGCCTGCAGCTGACCGGCATCAGCAAGCGCTATCCCGGCGTGCTCGCCAATGACAACGTGTCGCTCACGGTCGCGCCGGGCGAGATCCACGGGTTGATCGGCGAGAACGGTGCAGGCAAGTCGACCCTGATGAAAGTAGTCTACGGCGCTGCCCGCCCCGACAGCGGCGAGATGCGCTGGAACGGCGCCGTGGTGCAGCCCTCGTCGCCGGCGCAGGCGCGCAAGCTCGGCATCGGCATGGTGTTCCAACACTTCTCGCTGTTCGATACGCTGACCGTTGTCGAGAACGTTGCGCTGGCGCTGCCCGGCAAGCTGGATCGCGCCCAGCTGGCGCGCGACATCGAGGCCATGGGCCGGCGCTACGGCCTGCCGGTGGACCCGTCGCAGCACGTGTATTCGCTGTCGGTGGGCGAGCGCCAGCGTGTCGAGATCATCCGCTGCCTGCTGCAGCAGCCGTCGCTGCTGATCATGGATGAACCAACCTCGGTGTTGACGCCGCAGGCGGTCGAAAAACTGTTCGGCACCCTGCACCAGTTGTCGAGCGAGGGCGTGGCGATTCTTTATATCAGCCACAAGCTTGAAGAGGTGCGTACGCTGTGTTCACGCGCCACCGTGTTGCGCGGCGGCCGGGTGACGGGCGTGTGCAACCCGCGCGAAGAATCGGTGGCGAGCCTGTCGCGCCTGATGATCGGCGCCGAGCCGCCGCGTGCCACCGGCGTGGCGCGCGAAGCCGGTGCCGACCAGTTGATCATCGACCATCTGTCGATGGAGCCGCAGGAGCGCACCGGCAAGCCCTTGCACGACGTCTCGCTGGTGGTGCGCAAGAGTGAAATCGTCGGCATCGCCGGCGTGTCGGGCAACGGCCAGAACGAATTGCTGTCGGCGATTTCCGGTGAAGACGCGCGCGCCCCGGCGCGGTCGATACGTATCGGCGATACGGCGATCGGTCGCCTCCCGGTGGTAGCGCGACGTGCGCTGGGCCTGGCGTTTGTGCCTGAAGAGCGCCTCGGCCGCGGCGCGGTGCCGGCGCTCGGGCTCGACCTCAATACCTTGCTGACCCACGACACCGGGCTGACGCGCCATGGCCTGATCTCGCATGCGGCAATCACCACGCTGGCGCGCAGCATCATCGAGCGCTTCGGCGTCAAGGCGGCGGGGCCGGCGGCACCGGCGAAGAGTCTGTCGGGCGGCAACCTGCAGAAGTTCATTGTCGGCCGTGAAGTGGTAAAGAGTCCGCAGGTGTTCGTGGTGTCGCAGCCGACCTGGGGCGTCGATGTCGGCGCGGCGGCGCAGATTCGACAGGAAATCGTCGCCCTGCGCGACGCCGGTTCGGCGGTGCTGGTGGTCTCCGAAGAACTTGAAGAGCTGTTCGAGATTTGCGATGCCCTGTATGTCATCGCCAACGGCCGTTTGTCGCAGCGCATCGCGGTGCGCGATGCCACCATCGAGCAGATCGGCGAACTGATGGGCGGCGCGCCGGCGAGCGGCGCCGGCGCGGAGGTACAGCATGCTGCGGCTTGAAGCGCGCCCCGTGCCCTCGAAACTGATGGGCTATGCCGCTCCGGTGATCGCGCTGGCGATCACCGTGGTGTTCGGCACGCTGCTGTTTCTGGCGCTCGGCAAGAATCCGGCCGCGAGCCTCAGGGTATTTTTCGTCACGCCGCTGGAAAATGCCCGCGGCCTCTCCGAGGTCGCGCTCAAGATGATTCCCCTGCTGCTGTGTTCCCTGGGCCTGGCCATCTGCTATCGCTCCAACGTCTGGAACATTGGCGCCGAGGGGCAGTTGGTGGTGGGCGGGGTGGCGGCCGGCGGCATGGCGCTGCTCGCCTCTCCCGACTCGACCCGCGCGTTTTTCGTGCTGGTGCTGCTCGCCGGCATGCTTGGCGGCATGGCATGGGCGGCGATCACCGCGCTGTTGCGCGACAAGTTCAACGCCAATGAAATCCTGGTGAGCCTGATGCTGACTTACGTCGGCGGCCTGCTGTTGATCTACCTGGTCAACGGCCCCTGGAAAGACCCCAAGGGATTCAATTTTCCCTACAGCAAGACGTTCGATGCGGCGGCGATGGTGCCCAAGCTGTTTGCCGGCACGCGCCTGTCGTGGGGCGTCCTGATTGTGGTGGTGGTGCTGGCCGCGGCGTGGATATTTTTGTCGAAATCGAAGGCGGGATTCCGCTTGCAGGTGGCAGGGCAGGCGCCGCTGGCAGCGCGCTTTGCCGGCTTCTCTGCGCGCGAAGGCATCTGGGCGTCGCTGTTGCTCTGCGGCGCCTTGTCGGGGCTGGCCGGCGCGCTCGAAGTGGCGGGCCCGCTCGGGCAACTCACGCCGCAAATCTCGCCCGGCTACGGATTTGCCGCCATCATCGTTGCCTGGCTTGGGCGCCTGCATCCGGGCGGCTGTGTATTCGCGTCCTTCATCATGGCGCTCATTTACATTGGCGGCGAGCTTTCGCAGTCGCGCCTCGGGCTGCCTGCTGCCATCACCGGCGTATTCCAGGGCATGTTGCTGCTCGCCCTGTTGACCGCCGATACCTTCATCCACTATCGTTTGCGGAAAGCCTGAGATGGAACAACTCGCCTCGCTGATCGCCGCGACACTCTCTGCGGGCACTCCCTTGTTGCTCGCCGGCATTGGCCTATTGATCAACGAACGCTCCGGCATCCTCAACCTTGGTGCAGAAGGCATGATGCTGATCGCCGCCGCCGCCGGCTTCGCGGTCGGCTTCCATACCGGCAGCGCGACCGCCGGCCTGATCGCCGGCGCCGTGGCGGGCGTGCTGTTCTCGCTGATCTTCTCCGGCCTGGCAATCGGCCTTGTCACCAACCAGTACGCCACCGGGCTGGCGCTCACCTTGTTTGGCGCCGGCCTGTCGGCCTTTGCCGGTTTGGCCTATGTCGGCAAGACCGTCCCGTTCCAGACCAATTTTGCGATTCCGGGCCTGTCCGAGATTCCCTTTTTCGGCACGGCCTTGTTCAAGCTGCATCCGATGGTGTATCTGGCGCTGCTCCTGACCGGCGTGGTTGCGTGGGTGCTGGCGCGCACCCGTTTGGGGCTGACGATTCGCGCGGTCGGCGAATCGCCCGAGTCGGCGCACGCGATCGGCTTTCCGGTACGCGGCATTCGGGTTGGTACGGTGGCATTTGGCGGCGCCTGCTGCGGCCTTGCCGGCGCCTACCTGTCGCTGATCTATACGCCGCTATGGGTCGAGGGCATGGTGGCCGGGCGTGGCTGGATTGCGCTGGCGTTGACCACGTTTGCGACATGGAAGCCTTGGCGCGTCGCGCTTGGGGCCTATCTGTTTGGCAGCGTCACCATGATTCAATTCGCCTTGCAGGCAGAAGGCGTGGAAATTGCATCACAATTGCTGTCGATGCTTCCGTACATCGCCACGATCGTCGTGTTGGCGCTCGTTTCGCGCAATCCGGCCTTTATCCGTTTGAACATGCCCGCCAGTCTGGGCAAGCCGTTTCACCCTTGAATCGTTCCATTACAGAGGAGTTGTCATGTTGAACCTGCGTAGATCGTTGTTGCTCACCGCCATGCTGGCGGCCATCGGACTGACTGCGGGCCTGGCCGGTTGCGGCAAGGAAGAACCCAAACCGGCGGCCAAGCCCGCTGACGCCCCCAAGGCTGCCGAGGCGCCCAAGGCCGCACCAAAACCCGAGCCGCTCAAGATCGCGTTCGCCTACGTCGGCCCGGTCGGCGATGGCGGCTGGACCTACGCGCACGACCTGGGGCGCAAGGAAGCCGAGAAGGAGTTCGGCGACAAAATCAAGACCTCGTTCGTCGAAAATGTGCCGGAAAGCGCCGATGCCGAGCGCGTGATCCGCGACATGGCCTCGCAAGGCAACAAGCTGATCTTCGGCACAACCTTTGGTTACATGGAGCCGATGCTCAAGGTTGCGCCCGAATTCAAGGACGTGAAGTTCGAGCATGCCACTGGCTACAAGAGTGCCGACAACATGCGCGTCTACGACGTGCGTGCCTACGAAGGCGCTTACGTCGCAGGCATGATTGCCGGCAAGATGACCAAGACCAATACCTTGGGCTTCGTCGCCTCGATCCCGATTCCCGAGGTGGTGCGCAACATCAA
Organism: Burkholderiales bacterium; assembly: GCA_947473125.1. Lineage (GTDB taxonomy): Bacteria > Pseudomonadota > Gammaproteobacteria > Burkholderiales > JAEUOS01 > CANJDH01. The sequence continues at coordinate 16,997 of CANJDH010000005.1, read as the reverse complement.
CGCCTTCACCCTCGGTGCGCAAAGCGTCAACCCGAAGGTCAAGACCAAGGTGGTCTGGATCAACAAATGGTTTGACCCGGGCAAGGAAGCCGAAGCCGCGACCGCGCTGATCAACGGCGGCGCCGACGTGCTGCTGCAAAACACCGATTCGCCGGCCGTATTGCAGACCGCTGAGAAAATGGGCAAGTTGGCCTTCGGCTGGGACAGCAACATGACCAGCTACGGCCCCAAGGCCCATCTCGGCTCGGCCATCATCAATTGGGCGCCGTATTACAAGAAGGCGATCAAGGATGCGCTCGATGGCACCTGGAAGGGCGAGACCAACTGGTGGGGCATGAAGGAAGGCGCGATTGACGTGGTGGCGCTGGGCGACATGGTGCCCGCCGACGTCAAGAAGATGGCCGAAGACAAGAAAGCCGAAATCAAGGAAGGCAAATTCAATGTCTGGAGCGGGCCGCTGATGGGCAATGACGGCAAGGAAGTGCTGGCCAAGGATGCCAAGGGCGATGACAAGTTCATCTCCGGCATCATGTTTTACGTCAAGGGCGTTGAAGGCAAGGTGCCGAGCAACAAGTAATAGGTGAGGCCAGCAGCCCGTTCGCCCGTCAACGGCGAACGGGCTTTTTTTCGGACATCGCATGGGCAGCAGCACATGAGCACCACAGCATGACGACCAAAGCGATTCGCGGCGATTTCCTGCACTGCCTTGCCGACCCCGGCCCCGGCGGGGATGCGACTGCATGTGAAGCGGTGCACGACGGCCTCCTGCTGGTGCGCGACGGGCGCATCGAAGCGCTGCAGCCCGCTGCGACACTGTTGCCGCAACTCGGGCCGGACGTCGCCATCGACGACTGGCGTGGCCATCTGATCGTGCCGGGCTTCATCGATTGCCATGTGCACTACCCGCAAGTGGACGTGATCGCCAGCCACGGCACGCAACTGCTCGACTGGCTGGAGCGCTATACCTTTCCTGAAGAGCGCAAATTTGCCGAGCGTGCTCATGCCGACGGCGTCGCCGAGTTCTTCCTCGACCGGCTGCTTGAAAACGGCACCACCACGGCGGCGGTGTTCTGCACGGTGCACCCGCAGTCGGTGGATGCATTTTTCGAAGCGGCGCAAGGTCGAAACCTGCGCATGATCGCCGGCAAGGTGTTGATGGACCGCAACTGCCCCGCTGACCTGCGCGATACCGCCGAATCAGGCTACCGCGACAGCAAGGCGCTGATCGAGCGCTGGCACGGACGCGATCGGCTCGGTTACGCGATTACTCCGCGATTTGCCCCGACCTCGTCGCCCGAGCAGCTCGCTGCCTGCACCCGCCTGGCGCGCGAGCATCCTGACGCGTGGATCCAGAGCCATGTGGCGGAAAACCAGGGTGAAGTGGCATGGGCGCACGAGCTGTTTCCCGGCGCACGCAGCTATCTGGATGTCTATGATCGCCATGAGCTGCTGCGTGAGCGTGCGATCTACGGGCATTGCATCTGGCTGGACGACGCCGACCGTGCGCGCATGGCGAGTACCGGAGCCGCTGCGGCGTTCTGCCCGACTTCCAACTTGTTTCTAGGCAGCGGCCTGTTCAATTATCAGCAGGCGCGTGAGGCCGGGATGCGCACGGGCCTTGCCACTGACGTTGGCGGCGGCACGAGCTACTCATTGCTGACAACGATGGCGGAGGGTTACAAGGTGCAGCAGCTTCTGGGCACGGCCTTGCATCCGATGGAAGCCTTGTATCTGGCTACCTTAGGCGGTGCACGCAGCCTTGGTCTGGAGGAAACCATTGGCAACTTTATGCCTCGCAAGGAAGCAGACCTGGTGGTCCTTAGCCCTGCAGCGACACCTGCGCTGAGTCGCCGCAACCATTTGCGCGACGATGCCATTGACCGGCTTTTTGCGTTGATGCACCTCGGCGATGAGCGCACCGTTGCAGCGACCTATACTTTGGGCCAACTTCTCAATCCGCCATGAACACACTATTGATCAAGAACGCACGCGTCGTTGCGACCATGGACGACGTGCGCACGGAACTGGCGGATGCCAGCGTGCTGGTGCGCGGCAATCTGATCGAGGCCATCGGTCCGGCAGGCCAATTGCCAGCACTGGCCGATGAAGTGATCGATGCGCGCCGGCACGCAGTGATCCCCGGCCTGATCAACACCCACCACCACATGTTCCAGACGCTCACGCGCGCTGTGCCCGGCGCGCAGGACGCAGAGCTGTTCGCCTGGCTGAAAGTCCTGTATCCGATCTGGTCCGGCCTTACGCCCGAAATGCTCGAAGTCTCGACCCAGGTCGCCATGGCCGAATTGCTGCTGTCCGGCTGCACGACCTCGAGCGATCACCTCTACCTGTTCCCGAACGGCTGCACGCTGGACCACTCGATTCAGGCTGCTACCCGCATCGGCATGCGCTTTCACGCCACGCGCGGCGCCATGAGTGTCGGTGAGAGCATGGGGGGCCTGCCGCCGGACCGGCTGGTCGAGAAGGAGGCCGCGATCCTCAAGGACACGCAGCGCCTGATTGAACGCTGGCACGACCCGGCGCGCCATGCGATGACGCGCATTGCCGCTGCGCCGTGCTCGCCGTTTTCGGTCAGCCGCGATCTGATGCGCGAGTCAGCGGCGCTGGCGCGCAGCTACGGCCGCGACCACGGCGTGCGCTTGCATACGCATCTGGCGGAAAACGACAACGATGTTGCCTACTCCAGGGAAAAGTTTGGCATGACGCCGGCCGAATACGCCGAAGACTGCGGCTGGCTTGGCGACGACGTCTGGCACGCGCACTGCGTCAAGCTCGATGCGCCGGGCATTGCGCGCTTCGGCGCCACCGGAACCGGCGTCGCGCACTGTCCCTGCTCGAACATGCGCCTTGCCAGCGGCATCGCGCCGATCGGCGCCATGCGTCGTGCCGGCGTGCCGGTCGGGCTGGGCGTGGATGGTTCGGCGTCGAACGACGGCAGCGACCTGCTGGGAGAAGCGCGCCAGGCGATGTTGTTGGCACGCGTCGGGCACGGGCCCGGTGCCATGGGTGCGCGCGCCGCGCTGGAGCTCGCCACCCGCGGTGGGGCGCGCGTACTGGGGCGCGACGACGTCGGCATGATCGCGCCCGGCATGGCTGCCGACCTTGCGTTGTACCGTCTCGACGACGTCACCTTTGCCGGCGCCCTGCATGATCCGGTGGCGGCGCTGCTGTTTTGTGCACCGCGCCGCGCCGACTACACCATCGTCAACGGCCGTGTGGTGGTGAGGGAAGGGCACCTGACGTCGGTTGATCTGCCGCTTCTGGTAGAGCGGCACAACGAACTCGCGCGCGAACTTGTTAACACCGCCTGATCAGCATTGGTTCCGCAGGCCTGGTGCTATTCAGTACCCGGACCGTCGGGGTCTTCGATCAACTTGGTGTCGCGGGTGTTCTTTTGAACCGCGATTGCCGCGAACAAACTCATCAGGAAGGCAATGGCATAGAGGCCTTTGTCGGCAGACGCCATCTTGGCATTCCACAAGCCGACCAGCAACAGCAGGATCGTGAGCCCCACCGATACCCAGGCGAGGCCGTAATAAATACCAGTCACGGGAATGCCTTCGAGCCGGTCACGCACGGCCTTTTGCAGGGATACGCAGGAAAACAGGCCGTACATCAACACGGTGAAGTAATAGCCCTTTTCATATTCGGGCATCGAGGCGTTCCACAGCGCCACGATGAACGTGCCTGCGCCCACCAGCAGCGCCACCCAGGAGGCGCCGATAAAGGCGCCCGACGGTTTTTGATAGGTCACAGCCATGATTCCTCCACTTTCTGATTTTGCCGCCCGCGCCGGCACGGCGTTGCGATGAAACAGAATTTACACGGTTTGGCGCGACGAATGCGGTAACCGACCAAAGTAGCGGGGCCTGCCTCAACAGGTAGCGCACAGCGCCCGTTTCAGGCCTTGCGCCGGCGCGTGCGCCAACCCGAATTTTCGCGAGCGCGCCATCCGTTCGTCACACGCTGCCGTTATTCCCGGAGCATAATTGCGCCTTGTTGCGGAAAGTTTGGGAGAACGTCATGAAACTCCTGTTGATCTGGGTCGCCTCGTGTGTGTTGGCCATATCCACCGCGTTCGCACAAAGCGCCGGCGATGCCGGCATGATCAACCAGCTGTCGGGTGAGGTGCAGTATCAGCCGGCAGGCGGCTCGACGGCGCGTGCCACTGCCTACATGAAACTGCGCGACAGCGACGTGGTGCGGGTGCCGGCCGGTGCCAGCGTGCGCGTGGTCTATTTTTCCAATGGGCGCCAGGAGTCCTGGAAGGGGCCGGCGGCCTTTACCGTGGGCCCCTCTGAAAGCCGTGGCCAATCCGGCCAGCCGGAAGTTTCGCAGCTGCCCGGCGGCGTACCGCAAAGGCTCGCGCAAACTCCGGAGATGATGCAAATCGCCAAGCTGGGTCGCGCCGGGAGCGTGATGGTGCGCGGCATTACCCCTTCCACCCTGACGGCCGACCAGGCCGCCGAAGTGCGCGAAGCGCGCAAGACCTATGAATCGATGAAATCGGCGGCCCCGGCCGACGACATCATGCCCGAGATCTACCTTTACACCGTGGTGCAGAACTACTCGATGTACGATGAAATGAAGCAGCTCGTCCGGGTGATGCAGGCCAAGCAGCCCAACAGCGATATAGTCAAGGACCTTGATGCATGGGTGGAAAACCGCCGGCCGAAATGAACTGGTTGTTGAGGGCAGGTGTGATACGCGCAGTCGCGGGGGCAGCGCTTCTCTGCGCCGCACTGGCTGCGTCGGCGGAAACGGCGCCGCCAAAATCGATCAAGGATCTGGTCGCCCAGATCGAGGCGGCCAAGCCGCGCCCGGAACGCATATCCGAGCTCAAGGCGATGCTGGCCGAGCCGTTCCCGGCGAGCGCGGCGCTGCGCGAGCAAATCGTGTTCCTGCGCCGCCAGGGACAGGCCGCCGAAGAATTGGGCCAGACCGGCAAGGAACTCGAGATCAAACGCCGCAACGCCATGCTGGCGCGCGGCACCGACGCTGCCGCACGGATCCTGTTCGATTTGGCGGTGCGTGAACGGCTGTATGGCGATTTGACACAGTCGATGGAATTGGTCAACGAGGTGATCGGCCTGCGGCCGCTGGCCGGATTCCTGATCGGGGCCTATGGGCGCGTCGCCATCGACCGTGCCGCCATGGGTGACGTCAGCGGGGCCGACGAGGCGCAGCGGCAAGCCGACCACGCGTACCAATTGTCGATGAGCAATTCGCGCGCAGCGGGCTGGTATCGGCATGCCTGGCGCAGCGGGCTCGAATGCCTGCGCGGCAGCCACCTATTCGTGCGCGGCAAACTGGTCGAGGCTGATGCGGCATTCAAGCGCGCCGTCGAGGCGAGCATTGACGATGCGCAACTGGCGAACCAGCGCTTTGCGGCACTCGGTACAGACGCACCCACGCCGGATGGCTCGCAGGCCTCGCGTGACGTCTGCGAACTGGGCTGGGCGGCGGTGCTGATGCAGCAGCGCCGCCACGTCGATGCCGAAATCCTGTTGCGCGCCCAGGTGCAGCGCGTCATTGCGCGCGTCGGGCGCGACTCGCCTCAGGTGGCCGGTGCCCTCGGAGCGCTGGGTGCGGTCTATTCGCGCCAAGGCCGCTTCACCGATGCCGAGGCACTGCTTGGCGAGGCGGTGCGCATTTACGAACGGGTGGGGGCCGAAGATGGCAGCGGCCTGGTCGCGCGTGCGCGCGGCGAGTATGCACAAGCACTGTATGTAAGAGGTGCCTATGCCGAAGCGACGGCGCAGGTCGAACGCTGGACCGGCGAGGCACAGCGCAACCCTGGCGCTGGTGCTACCTACGTGATCGCGCTGGCGCAATCCGGGCAGGGCGCGCGCGCCCTGCCGGTGGCCGACGCGCTGGTGCAGCGCTTCGAAACGCGCTTCGGCGCGGCACATGTCTTGACCGGGCAGGCCAAAGGCGCCAAGGCGATGGCCCTGCAGGCCGGCGGTGCCAAGGCCGCGGCACTCAGCCTGTATCGGGATGCGGTGCGCACCATCGCCGATGCGCGCCTGCGCAGCAACGACGGCGGCAGCGAGTCGCTTGGCAAGCGTATCTTCGGCCACATCCTCGAGAGCTATCTGGGGCTGCTGGCCGACATGCAGGGGCCGGAGTTCGCGAGCCTCTTCAAGGAGCCCGCCGCCCAGGAAGGCTTCACCGCTGCCGATTTGCTGCGCGCCGGCAGCGTGCAAAAGGCTCTGGCGTCATCGGCGGCGCGCGCCTCGGCCGACCCGCAGTTGGCCGAAGTGGTAAGACGCGAGCAGGACTTCGGCGAGGAACTGTCGACCCTGCATCGCACCCTCGGCAGTCTGCTCGCGGCGCCCATCGAGAAGCAACTGACCAAGGTCATCGGCGACATGCGCGTACGCATAGGCGTCATTGAAAAGGAGCAAGCCACCCTGGCAGCCGACATCGAACGGCGCTTTCCGGCTTATGCCAATCTGATCGCGCCCCGGCCGCCAACCATTGCCGATGCCCAGCGCGTGCTGCGCCCCGGCGAAGCCCTCCTCGCTGTGCTGAGCGGCGAAACGCGCACCTTTGTCTGGGCCGTGCCCAAGGCCGGCGCCCCGGCGTTTCATGCGGCACCGGTAGGCGCCAAGGCCATCGAAGCGCTGACCGCGCGCGTGCGCCGCACCGTTGACCCGTTTTCGCACGGTCTGCCCGGCGTGCCGCCGTTTGCGCTTGACGACGCGCACGAGATTTATCGGATCGTGCTGGCGCCGGTGGCGGCCGCCTTCGGTGACAGCAAGCAGCTCATTGTCTCGGCTAATGGCGCGCTCGCCGCGCTGCCCTTCGCGCTCCTGCCGACGGCGCCGGCGGTGGTGCGCCTCGACGCGATGCCGGCCTATGTTGAGTACCGCAACGTGCCCTGGCTGGTGCGCCGCCATGCGATCACCCAGGTGCCGTCGGTAAACGCGCTGGTGACCCTGCGCGCACTGCCGGCGCGCACCGACAAGACATTGAGTTTTGCCGGCATCGGCGACCCGATCTTTAGTCGTGCACAGATGACGGCGCAGACTGCGGCGACGGCTGCGGCCAGCGTCACCGTGCGCGGCGGCGTTGCGGTGGCGCTGCGTAGCGCCGGCCGCCTAGACCAGGTCGACAGCGCCGAACTGGCACGCCTGGCGCGCCTGCCCGATACCAACGATGAAGTGCGCGAAATCGCGGCGATCTTTGGCGCGGCGTCGGATGTGCTGCTGCAAACCGGCGCGAACGAAAAGGAAGTCAAGGCGCGCGACTGGCGCAGCAAGCGGGTGATCCTGTTTGCCACCCATGGCCTGGTGCCGGGTGAACTCAACGGCCTCGACCAGCCGGCACTGGCGCTAACGGCTCCGGATGTGGCCGGTGTCGAAGGCGATGGCCTGCTCACGGTTGAGGAAATCCTCAACCTCAAGCTCGATGCAGACTGGGTCGTGCTGTCGGCGTGCAATACGGCCAGCGGTTCGGCGGAGGGCGCCGAGGCGCTGTCGGGTCTGGGTCGTGCGTTCTTCTATGCCGGTACGCGTGCCTTGCTCGCATCCAGCTGGCCGGTGGAAACCGTCTCTGCCAAACAAATCACCACCGGCATCTTCCGGCGCCAGGCTGCGCAGCCTGCCTTGTCGAAGGCGGATGCCTTGCGTTCAACAATGCTGGATCTGATCGATGCCGGGGAAGCCAGGGACGGCGCCGGCAAGGCCGCTTACTCGTATGCCCACCCGTTGTTCTGGGCGCCGTTTTCGCTGGTGGGCGACGGATCCTGAAACCGCGCGGCGCCAGTGTCCGGCGCTCCAGCTGGAATACGGTTCAGCAGTCTGCGGCGCCATCCGGCGCTTGCGGGGCAGCCACGAAGCCAAAGCGTGCTGGCAGCGTGGCGCGCAGCATCGACCCGACCGGTATGCGGGTAGCGCAAACTTCCCAAACCAGCTTCCCGGAGACCGGCTCCTGCAGCCATTCTTCTAGCAGTGAATCTTCAAGAACCGCTCCCACCATAGGTTTTAGGCCTGCGAGAAAGGCGGCATTGTCGCGGTCATCGACCAGCGCCGGTCCGGCATCGGTCTCCAGAATCGCCGCCGCATGCTCGTCGATCCACACCGCGTCGACGCGCGTGACTGCGGCCCCGGTATGCAGCAGCGGCATGCCGTGAGGCTGCAGGCGCGCCACAAACGGCGTGCATTCGAGTTTGAAGAATACCCGCTGCGGGCCGTTCTGGAAATACCAGCGCCCGCTCGCGTCGCAGGCGGTATTGCGCCCGATGAATTCGACCACTGCGGAATTGCCGATCGTATCGAAGCGGCCGCTCTTTTCATAGTCGCGGGCACGCACGCGGTAGCGTCCGCGCGCGTCGAGCAGCAGCCAGTTGTAGACATCCGGCACATCCGGCCATTTCGCCATTGCGGCGATGACGGAGGTGTCAAAGCTCATGGTGGCGCGCTGCGCATGTAATTCAGACGGCGGGGTTTAAAACGGCAGCACGGCGTCGGGCTTGGCCGAAAGCAGCGCCGCGCGAAAATCGGCCTGGATACGCAGCATAGCCTCTTGCGTTTCACCCTCGAAACGTAGCACCACCACCGGCGTGGTGTTGGATGCGCGCGCCAGGCCGAAGCCGTCCTTGTATTCGACGCGCAGGCCGTCCAGGTCGATCACGCGTTCGGCGTTGGGAAATTTTGCGTCGCGCTGCAACTTGGCGATCAGCGCGAAGTGCTCGCCTTCGTTGAGCGCCAACTGCAATTCGGGCGTGGTGATCGAATCGGGCAGGGCGTCGAGCACCGCGCTCGGATTGGCCGACCGGGACACGATTTCGAGCAGGCGCGCGCCGACATAGAGCGCGTCGTCAAAACCGTACCAGCGCTCCTTGAAAAAAGTGTGGCCGCTCATCTCGCCGCCCAGTTGGGCGCCGGTTTCGCGCATCTTCGCCTTGACCAAGGAGTGGCCGGTTTTCCAGAGCAGCGGCGTGCCGCCGTGCGCGCTGATCCAGGGCCCCAGGTTGCGCGTGCACTTGACGTCGTAAATGATGGTGGCGCCGGGGTTGCGCGAGAGCACGTCGGCCGCATACAGCATCAACTGCCGGTCCGGGTAGATGATGTGGCCGTCCTTGGTGACCACGCCGAGGCGGTCGCCGTCGCCGTCGAAGGCCAGGCCGAGTTCGGCATCACCGCTTTTGACGCAGGCGATCAGGTCGGCCAGGTTCTTCGGCACCGACGGATCCGGGTGGTGGTTCGGGAAATTGCCGTCGACGTCGCAGAACAGCTCGGTTACGGTACAACCGAGGCGCCGGAACAGCTCGGGCGCAAAGGCGCCGGCCACGCCGTTGCCGCAATCGATCGCGATCTTCATCGGCCGTGCCAGCTTGACGTCACCTGTTACGCGCGCGAAGTAGGCCTCGCGAATCTCGTGGGACCGCAGGGTGCCGCTGCCCGAAGCGAAGTTGCTCACCTCGATGCGTGTGCGCAGCGCAGTGATGGTGTCGCCGTACAGCGTCTCGCCGGCCACCACCATCTTGAGACCGTTGTAGTCGGGCGGGTTGTGGCTGCCGGTGACCATGACGCACGATCCGGCGTCGAGTTCGTAGGCGGCGAAGTAGGTGAGCGGCGTGGCAACCATGCCGACGTCGATCACATTGATGCCGGCGGCGCGCAAGCCGGTGGCGAGCGCTGCAATCAGCGCCGGGCCGGAAAGGCGGCCGTCGCGGCCGACCACGATCTCGGTCACGCCGCGTTCGCGTGCCAGACTGCCGATGGCGCGGCCGATCAATTCGACAATCGCCGGCGTCAGGGTCTTGCCGACGATGCCGCGAATGTCATAGGCCTTGAAGATTTCCGCGGGCAGTTGGGGGGGGCGGGTCGAATCGGGCATGGGAAAATTTTTCAGTGTTGCGAAAAGAAAGCCAGCAATCGGTGGGGCAGCCAGTCGATGTTACCCGGGGGCAGGATTCCGCGTGCAAATCCGACATGGCCGCCATGCTGCGGTTGTTCAAGCGTAACGCTGGGCGACACGTCGTGTATGTTGGGTAGCGCACCGGCCGGCATGAACGGGTCGTTGCGCGCATTGAGGATCAGCGCCGGCACGGCAATGTGGCGCAGCCAGGGCTTGGCCGAGGCGCGCGCGTAGTAGTCGTCGGTATCGCGAAAGCCGTGCAGCGGCGCGGTGACCAGGTTGTCGAATTCGTACAGGTCGCGTGCACCCAGTACCGCACTGCCGTCGAACAGGCCAGGATGCTGACGCAGCTTCACCGCGCTCTTCTTTTTGAGCGTGTCGAGGAACATGCGCGTGTAGACCATGTTGAATCCCTGCCCCAATGCAACCCCTGCGGCGGCCAGGTCGAGCGGCGACGACACGCTGGCAATGGCTCCCACCAAAGGTTTCGCCGCATCACCCTGCTCGCCTGCCCACTTCGCCAGGGCATTGCCGCCCAGCGAGACCCCGGCCGCATACAGGCGCGGCGGCTTTTTGGTTTCGATCAGGCGATAAATGATCCAGTCGATCTCGGCCGAGTCGCCCGAGTGGTAGGCGCGCGGCAGCAGGTTGAGCTCGCCCGAGCAGCCGCGAAAATGCGGCACGCAGCCGTTCCAGCCGCGCTCCGCCAGCGCGCGCATCATCGCGGTTGCATAGTGGCTTTGCGAGCTGCCCTCAAGGCCGTGGAACAGCACCACCAGTGGCGCGCCGTCAATCCACGGCAAAAAATCAACATCGATGAAGTCGCCATCCGGCCTTCCTGCGGCATCAACGCTGGGCCAGCGCTCACGCGTATAAGCCAGCGACGCGCGCCGGCCCGCCAGCGCAGGAAGGATGGTTTGCGCATGTCCTCCCGGCAACCACCATGCAGCGGAGTAGCCGGAAGGTTTCAATGCAGGGTCTTGGGGCGCTGCGCCGGCGTGCTTTCGGCTGGCTGCGCACCTTTTTGCGGGGTGGCTGAAGCGTGGTGCACGATCATGCGCCAGCCGTTGCCGGAGCGGATGTAGACGTTGGTGGCGACCACCGGGTGCGCCGGGCGCGGCTCGCCCTTCATCGAAATGAATTCGTGCACCGAGTGCGCCGCCATCATCATCGCCTGGGTCGCCATCACCTGGCCGACGTAGACCGCGAGGCGCGCGCCGCCGGCGAACATCTGGCGCCAGATCTCGCGGATCGCGGCATGGCCGCTGACCCGCGGGCCGCCGGGGTGGATGCACAGCACGTCTTCGTCTTCGGCCCAGACCGCCATCATGGCTTCCAGGTCGGATTTTTCCAGTGCGTCGTAAAACGCCGCTTCGCAATCTTGTGGGGTCGTAAATATTTTTGTGCTCATGGCGTCGCCGATGTTATCAAATCACCCAATCCGTCAAATTCATCCAGCACCCGCGCAGGCTTCATTTCGCGCATGCACTTGAAATGTCCGAGCGGGCATTCGCGCGCGAAGCACGGACTGCACTCGACCTTGAGCGTAATCACGCGCGCCAGGCCCGACAGCGGCGGCGTGTGTTCCGGGCTGGACGAACCGAACAGCGCGAGTTGTGGTTTGCCGAGCGCGGCGGCCACGTGCATCAGGCCCGAATCGTTGGTGATCACTGCGCGGCTGCCGGCAATCAGGTTGATCGCGTCGTCGAGGCTGGTCTTTCCTGCCAGGTTGATCGCGGCGCCCGCGGAGAGTTGTTCGATGGTGAGGCCGGCCGGCACGTCACCTTGCGCGCCGAGCACGATTGGCGTAAAACCGCGCGCCTTGAGCTTGCCTGCCACCTCGGCGAAATACTCGGCGGGCCAGCGTTTCGCCGGGCCGTACTCGGCGCCCGGGCACAGGGCTACCAGATTCTGTGCCGGGTGCAAGCCGAGGTTGACCTTGGCGGCGATCACGCGCAATGGGTCGGTCATCAGGAACGGTTCGGCCAGTTTCGGCAAGGGTTTGCCCGGCAGGTCGGCGAGACGCGCGTAGAACAGCGCCATCGGTTCGCGCGCGGTATTTTTTTTCGGGTTCGGGTGCCGCACGTCGATCAAGCCGACGCGTGCCTCGCCGGCATAGCCGACGCGCACTGCCACGTCGGCGAAAAATGGCACCAATGCCGACTTCCATGAATTGGGCAGCACGTAGCTTTGTGCATACTGCGGCTGGCCGGCCTGGTCCAGGCGCAGCGAGCGGCCCAACTTCCAGCGCGCCTTCATGTCGAGGGCGCCGTGGCGAAAATCGGCTTCGATCACGCGGCTCACCTCGAGCATGCGCCGGAACACCGGTGCCACCGCCGGCACCGCAACCACATCGATCAGGGCGCCGGTCTTGCCCTTGAGGAGCGTCAGCAGCGGTTGCGCCATGATCGCATCGCCCAGCCAGTTGGGCGCTACGACCAGGATGCGGCCGGGCCGCCGGTTCACGCCGCCAGGCGCGACAGGTCGGCCACGCGGTTCATCGCCGCGTGCAGCGTCGCAAGCAGGCCGAGGCGGTTGGCGCGCAGCTTTGCGTCTTCGGCATTGACCATCACCTTCTCGAAAAACGCGTCCACCGGCTCCCGGAGGGCGGCGAGCGCCTTGAGCGATGCGGTGTAATCGCCGCGCTCGAACGCGGCATCGGCGTCGGGCTTGACGGCGGCGAGTGCATTGCCGAGCGCCTTCTCTTCGGCTTCGACCAACAGCGCGGGGTCGACAGTGGCTTGGACTGCGCCCTCGACTTTTTTCAGGATGTTGCCGACGCGCTTGTTGGCGGCCGCGAGGGCAGCCGATTCGGGCAGGGCCGCAAAGGCACGTACCGCCGCAAGGCGTTTCGGGATGTCGCGTAACTGGTCGGGCCGCAAGGCCAGCACGGCATCGACTTCCTGCGCCGAAAACCCTTGCTCGCGCAGTTGGTTGGCGAGGCGGTCGAACATGAATTCGATCAGCTTGGGTGCGGTGTTGAGATCCACGCTGTCGGCGGGGAAAGCCCGAAAAGCCGCATCCACCAAGGCTCCCAGGCCGATGGCCAGGTTTTTTTCGATCAGGATGCGGATCACGCCGAGCGCATGGCGGCGCAGTGCGAACGGGTCCTTGTCGCCGCTCGGGATCTGGCCGATGCCGAACAGGCCGGCCAGGGTTTCGAGCTTGTCGGCGAGCGCCACCACGGTGCCGGTGTGGTTGCGCGGCAGCGCGTCGCCGGCGAAGCGCGGCTTGTAGTGGTCTTCGATCGCAATCGCGACACCGTCGCGCAGGCCTTCGTGGCGCGCGTAGTAGGCGCCCATGATGCCCTGCAGCTCCGGGAATTCGCCGACCATGTCGGTGAGCAGGTCGGTCTTGGCAAGGCGCGCAGCTTCCTGCACCTTGCTGTCAAGCACGTCGAGCTCGTCCTTGGCGAGCGCCGTATACGGCACCACCGCCATGCGCAACAGGTTGACAACGGCGTGGCCGATGGCACGCACCCGCTCGGCGCGTTCGCCCTGGGTGCCCAGCTTGTTGTGGTACACCACGCGGGCCAGCCCGGGCACGCGCGATTCGAGCGTCTTCTTGCGGTCCTGGTCAAAAAAGAATTTCGCGTCGGCCAGGCGCGGGCGCACCACGCGCTCGTTGCCGCCGACCACTTTTGACGCATCGGCCGGGCGGATGTTGCTGACGATCAGGAATTTGTTGGTGAGTTTTCCTGCGCTTTCGAGCAGAGGGAAATACTTCTGGTTGGCCTTCATGGTGAGGATCAGGCATTCCTGCGGCACGTCGAGGTATTCGCTCTCGAAGGTGCCGATCAGCACGTTGGGGCGCTCGACCAGGGCGGTCACTTCATCGAGCAATGCGTCGTCGTCGATCGGCTTGAGGTTGGCGCCGGCCGCGGTTCCCGCTACCTGCGCGGCGGCGGCAATTTGTTTGGTAATTTCCGCGCGGCGTGCGGCAAAGCTTGCAATCACGGCGCCTTCGGCTTCAAGCTGGGCGGCGTAGCTGTCGGCGTCGTTGATGCTGATCGAATCGGCTGCGGCTTCGAAGCGATGTCCGTGGGTGATGCGCCCTGCCGTCAGGCCGAGTGCCGTGACCGGCACGATGTCGGCGCCATGCAGCGCAATCAGCCCGTGTGCCGGCCGCACGAAATGCACGGTGCTCCAGCCGTCGGCCTTTTGATAGCCCATCACCTTGGCGATCGGCAGTTTGGCGATTGTCTCGATCAGTGCTTTTTGCACGCCTTCAGCGAGCGAAGCGCCCGGCACCATGCTGTCGAAAAACAGGGCTTCGGCTTTGCCGTCGGGTTTGCGCGAGAGAGACGGCACTGCTTCCGGCCCGGCGCCGAGGCTGGCGAGCTTTTTGAGCAAGGCGGGGGTCGCCTGGCCCGATGCGTCGAGGCCGACGCTGGCGGGCATCAGCTTTTGCGAGACCGCCTTGTCGGCGGCCTTGCCAGTTACCTGGGTCATGTGCACCGCCAGGCGGCGCGGCGTCGCGAACGACGTAACCGCCGACGCCTCGGCGAGGCCCTGCGCTTTCAGGGAGGCACTGAACGACGCGGCAAACGATTCGCCCAGCTTCTTCAGGGATTTCGGCGGCAGCTCTTCAACGAACAGCTCGACCAGCAGATTCTTGTGCATGGTCAGGCCGCCTTTTTCTCTTGTTGTTTGGCGAGTTGAGCAGTCACTTCATCAGCCCAGGCTTTTGGTGCCATCGGGAAGCCGATGCGCGCACGGCTGTCGAGGTAGCTTTGCGCCACGCTGCGCGCGAGGTTGCGGATCCGGCCGATGTAGGCGGCGCGCTCGGTCACCGAGATCGCGCCGCGCGCATCGAGCAGGTTGAAGGTGTGTGCGGCTTTCAATACCTGCTCATAGGCCGGCAGCGCCAGCTTCTGCTCCATCAGCAGTTTGGCCTGTCTCTCGTGGGCGCCGAAGGCATCAAGCAGGAAATCGACATCGCTCCACTCGAAGTTGTAGGCCGACTGTTCCTGCTCGTTCTGCAGGTACACGTCGCCGTAGGTCAGGCTCTCGGTCCATTTCAGGTCGAACACGCGCTCGACCCCTTGCAGGTACATCGCGAGGCGCTCCAGCCCGTAGGTGATTTCACCGGTGATCGGCTTGCAGTCGATGCCGCCGACCTGCTGGAAATAGGTGAACTGCGTCACTTCCATGCCGTTCATCCAGACTTCCCAGCCCAGGCCCCAGGCGCCGAGGGTCGGATTTTCCCAGTCATCTTCGACAAAACGCACGTCGTTTTGCTTTAAGTCAAACCCGAGCGCCTCAAGAGACCCAAGATACAGGTCAAGGATGTTGGCAGGCGCAGGTTTGAGAACCACCTGATATTGGTAGTAATGCTGCATGCGGTTCGGGTTTTCGCCGTAGCGGCCGTCTTTGGGGCGGCGGCTCGGCTGCACGTAGGCAGCTTTCCAGGGTTCCGGGCCGAGGGCGCGCAAAAAGGTGGCGGTGTGCGAGGTGCCGGCGCCGACTTCCATGTCGTAGGGCTGCAGCAGGGCGCAGCCCTGTTTGTCCCAATATTCCTGCAGGCGCAGGATGATTTGCTGGAACGTGATCATGCCGGTCGATTCCGATCGATTCTGAAGGAGGCGGAACCTGCAATTTTAGCCGATGCAACTTGCTGCTTCCGGGCCCTGCGGTGACGTCGCCCGGTTCGCCGCCGCACGGCGCGCCGATTCGCAGCGGTCTATGATGACGGCATTGACAGGCTTTTCTCCACCCCTTCCCCATCCTGCCCAAACCACCAGAAATCATGAGCCACACCCACAGCGCCATTGACGTCCATACCCACATCGTTCCCGAACAGTTTCCCGCGTACGGCGGCGCCACGCCCGAGATCCCTTGGCCGACGATGGCGCCGGCCCACGCCTGCCACCAGCACGTG
Source organism: Burkholderiales bacterium (assembly GCA_947473125.1). Classification (GTDB taxonomy): domain Bacteria; phylum Pseudomonadota; class Gammaproteobacteria; order Burkholderiales; family JAEUOS01; genus CANJDH01. The sequence continues at coordinate 1,232 of CANJDH010000005.1, read as the reverse complement.
ATGATTTCCGGCAAGGTGTACCGCACCGTCAACGACGGCGCCTGGAGCGTCCCGCGGCGCATCGAAGGCATGAACGCGATGCGCGTTGGCCGCCAGGTGTTGTCGCCAATGCCCGAATTGCTGTCGTACTGGCTGCCGGCCGATGACGGCCGCGTGCTGATCCGCTATCTCAACGACCAGATTGCCGCCATGGTCAGTGCCGCGCCGGATCGCTTCATCGGCCTGGGCGCATTGCCGCTGCAGGACATGGACATGGCCCTGCGCGAGCTTGAGTACGTGAAGGGCACGCTCGGCTTTGCCGGCGTCGAAATCGCCACCCACGTCAACGGCGTGTCGATCGGCGACGCGCGCTTCGAGCCGTTTTTTGCCGCGGCGGAGAAGCTCGGCGCATCGATTTTCGTGCATGCGCTGCGCCCGATCGGCCAGGACCGCATCGTCGGGCCGCTGGCCGAGCAGGCGGTGGCGTTCCCTGCCGACATCGGCATGGCGGTGGCGGCGATCATCACCGGCGGCATCGCGGCGCGCCACCCGCAGCTGCGCATCGCCTTCAGCCACGGCGGCGGCGCGTTTTCGATGATGCTGCCGCGCATCGCGCACGCCTGGCGCATGATGCCCAAGGCCAAGGAGACCATGCCCGAGTCGCCCGAGGTGTATGCGCGCAAATTCTTTTACGACTGCGTGGTGTTTGACCCGAAACTGGTGCAACTGCTGATCGCGAGTTACGGCGCCGGCCAGATCCTGGTCGGCAGCGACTATCCGTTTGCGATGGGTGAGGGCGACCCGATCGGGCTGCTCGAACGCAGCGGGCTCGATGCCGCAGTACTGGCGGCCATCACCAGCGGCAACGCGCGCCGGTTTTTGGGCATGGACTGACCCCGGTCGCCATGCCCGCTCCCGCGCGGCGCCCACACAAGGCGGTCAATCCGGTCCTGCATGACGCCTTGACGCCTGCCGCGGCGCTGCGCCGCATTGCGGCCGCCTGCCTGCAGCAACTCGAGGCCAATACCCCGGGCGCACTCGCGTCCAGCGACCCCGAGTTCGTGCACCAGATGCGCGTCGCGTTGCGGCGCCTGCGCTGCGCACTGCGGTTTTTTGACGATCCCTCGGCACGTCATGCGCGCAAGCGTTTCGGCCCGGCGCTGCGCGCGCTGGGGCGCGCGCTAGGTGAGCAGCGCAACTGGGATGTCTTCATCACCGCAACCCTGCCGCAGCTGGGGCTGGCGGCGCCGGTG
>CANJDH010000004.1 GCA_947473125.1 Burkholderiales bacterium | reverse complement strand
GTTCATGCCATACCCCCGGTCCGTTAACCCCGGAAGCATCGCAAATCCATCTGGAAAAATTCAAATCGTGGACACCTCTAAATCCTTCGAAACCCGCTCCTGTATTGGCTCTCAGGCCGATACACCCTGATTTAACCGGACACTACTGGCCCGAAGTAAATAGTGAATGAGTGCCGCGGACAAGGCCATGACAAGTACCTGCACGACGCCGTGCAGAGCGGCGGGGGTGGGTGGTTGCGTCGGCAGAAAGCCCGAAGACTCACCATAGACGAATCCGATAATGATTGTGGCACTGAGCCCCGCCAGCCATATTGCCAGCCGGGAACTGATCAGCCAGCCAAACAGGACGATGCTGATCGGGTAGGCATAAATGACCGGCGCGCGCACGCCGCCAAAGAAGAAGGCGATGCCGGTAATGACAATCCATGCGCCGATAGCCAGCATATAGACCGCCGTCTTGATCTGTCCTTGCGCGGCCAGGAGCCAGGCTGAGAGGGCAACCACGCCCGCAATCGCTGACGCAAGGTAGCGCCCGGTCTGGTCCGGTGCGACGACGCGAATCATGAGCATGAAGCACATGGCGCCAATGAACAAGAGGCCGCAGGTAAGTTTCAGGTAGGCGAGGGAAGGCTCCCAGTAGATCGGGTTCTCGTTGTCCCGGTTTTTCCCGGTGGCGTCGGGCCGTGTCGTCGCGTCGTTGCTCATGATTTACCCGGTGGAGCGTATCACCGACAACGAGGGTTTGCCGTTGAGTGTCTGCATGTCGAACCCGGCTGCGAGCTTGTAGCGCGCCGCAATCGCCTCGCGTTCGGCCAGGGGCAACACCTTCTCCAGATCGTCAAACCCGCCTGGCGCGCGTTCTTCAACCCGCTGCATCACGGCGTCCGGTCCCTCTGCACGCGTTAGTTCAAGCAGTTTCGCGGTGGCAGGCAGGCGCTCCGCCTCATAGGCGGCGAGTGCGCTCTCAATGGTGGGTTGGGTAGCGAGTGCATGCGCGAGCTTGCGCGCATCGAGGATCGCCTGCGAGGCGCCGTTCGAGCCGATCGGGTACATCGCGTGCGCAGCGTCGCCGAGCAGCACGCAGCGGCCCTGCACCCAGGTGGGCGCCGGGTTGCGGTCGCTCATCGGGTATTCGTACACCGCCTGCGCATCGCGGATCATCTTGCCGACATGCATCCAGCCGAAATTCCATTTTTCGAAATCGGGCATGAAGTCCTCGAGCTTGCCGAGGCGGTTCCAGTCTTGCGGGGCGTGCAGGTCGGTGGAGTCAAAGGTGAGTTCGGCGATCCAGTTGATCAGTTGGCGCGGCTCGCCGTTCTCGCTCTCGAGCTGTCGGATCGGGTAGCACACCCATTTTTTCCAGGCGTAGCCGGCCAGCATCATCGACGCGCCAGTCAGGAACGGCTTGGCGACCGTGGTACCGCGCCAGAGAATGCGCTTGCTCCACACCGGAGGGCCTTCGTTGGGGAAGAACTGGGTGCGGATCGCCGAATGGATGCCGTCCGAGGCGACCACCAGGTCGGCGCCTGCATCCGGCAAGGCCTTGCCAGCGACATCGACAAAATGCGCTGTGGCGCGCGCGCCATCCTGGGTGACTGCCGTGGCACGGTGCCCGGTGACGACTGCGTCCTGTCCCATGCGCTCGACCACCGCATCGAAAAGCAGCATTTGCAAGTCGCCGCGGTGGATTGAAAATTGCGGCCAGCGGTAGCCGGCAAAGGTGCCGCGCGGCTCGCGCCAGATGATTTCGCCGCGCTTGGTGGCATACACCAGCTCTTCGGTGCGAATGCCGATTGCATCGAGCCGGGGCAACAACCCGAGCTCCGTGAGCTCACGCACTGAGTGCGGCAGCACGTTGATGCCGACACCGAGCGGCTTGATCTCTGTCGTGGCTTCATACACTTTGCAGGCGATGCCGGCAGCGTGCAGGGAAAGCGCGGTTGTCAGGCCGCCGATGCCGCCGCCGAGGATGACGATATGCATGGACAAAGCAAAAGAGGGTTCAGTTGACGCGCGCGCCGGAGCTCTTCACAACCTTGGCCCACTTTGCCAGTTCGTTCTGGATGTGGGTCCGGAATTGCTCGGCAGTACTGCCCACCGGGGTGGCGCCTTGTGCGAGCAGCTTGTCGCGAAAATCAGTCCGACGCACGATGCGTCCGACATCTTCGCCGATTTTCCGGATCACGTCCGGCGGCGTGCCGGCCGGGGCCAGCATGCCATACCAGGAGGCAATTTCGTAGCCTGGCAGCGATTCGGCAATCGCCGGCAAGTCTGGCAAGGTGCGATAGCGCTGGGTACTGGTCACACCCAGAGCCTTGAGCTTGTCCGACTTTACATAGGGCATCGCAGACGGAAGCGTATCGATGGTCAACTGGATCTGCCCGGCAAGCAGGTCTGTAATTGCGGCTGCCGTGCCCTTGTAGGGCACATGGACCATCTTCACGCCGGCCTCGGAATTGAACATTTCGCCAGCGAGGTGATGCGAACTACCGTTTCCGGACGATCCGAAATTGAGCTTGCCCGGGTTGGCCTTGGCGTAGGCGATGAACTCCGCAACGCTACTGACCGGAACGGACGGATGCACCATCAGCACGCTGGGGGTCGATGCCACCAGTGACACCGGGTCAAAGTCCTTGACTGTATCGTAAGGTAGCTTGCTATAGAGGCTGGCATTGATGCCGTGGGTGGCCACCGTGCCCATGAGCAGGGTGTAGCCGTCCGGAGCGGCGCGGGCCACTATTTCTGATCCGAGAATGCCCCCGGCACCAGGCCGATTGTCGACAACGATCGACATCTTCCACTCATCGCTCAACTCCTTGGCGAGCATGCGCGAAACGATGTCGCTGGTGCCACCCGTGGCAAAGGGCACGATCAGGCGCACCGGGCGCGCAGGAAAGGTGTCCGCGCTGGCGAGTGGGACGCTCGCAAGCGCTGCAATGATGGTCAGGCAGTTCCGGAACGAGCGGGTCAGTTTCAATCGAGTCTCCTGAGGGGAATGCAGGTGCAGGTACTGGGGTGATTGGTGTGAGGGCCGGGCATGTCCACATCAGCCAAGCCAGGCGCTGGAGCCGAGCGTCCCGGTCAGCAGGCCGGCTTCACGTTGCAGAATGCCAAACAACTCTGTGCGCCTTCGGGCCGTCATGCGCGAAGCGATGGCCGCAATGCTGAGCGCACCGACCGCATATCCGCTCGGTGCCCGGATCGGAACCGCGATCGCCTGTACGTCCTTGACGTCAATCACGTCCATGATGGCGCGCTGCTCGGTGCGTGCTTTGGCCGCCAGCCTGCGCAGATGCGCTGCGCTCATGCCGACAAACTGATCGATCCTGCATTCGTTGGCAAGGATCGCGGCTTCCGCTTCTTCAGGGGGCAGCGAGGCCAGAATGGCCAAGCTGCCGGCGCCAATGCCGAGGGGGCGGCGCGTACCGACGTCAACCACGAACGTTTTGACCGGATAATGGCCGCCGAGCCGGTCGGCACAAACCGAGTCATAGCCATCGCGCAGCATTAGAAATACGGTATCACCGGTCAACTCGGCAATGCGCGCCATGGCCGGGCGGCACAGCTTGCGCAGGTCAAGGCGTTCGGCGGCTGCAAGGCCGAGTTCATACGCAAGTGGGCCAAGAAAATAGCGCATAGGCTCCTCGGCGCTGCCGAGCAGTCCCTCCTTGGCCAGGCACTTGAGCATGCGGTGGGTGGTGCTGCGGTCAATTCCCGTCCGGCTGGCCAGTTCCGCGACCGTGCTGCCCTGGCGATTGCTCTGGGCTGCAGCGCGTAGCAGCGCAACCGCACGAGCGATGCTCTGGGTACCGCTGACCCTACTGGTAGTTGGGCTGTTGCCAGGCGCCGGCACGACAGTTTGCCTCACGAAGTGCAATGTTCACAATATGCACATATTACCGCGAACTATCATTTGCAAGCTGCTGCCAAAACGACGAGAATGCGATCCCATAACAGCAAGTGCCCGGCAAGGACAAATTTCGGCATTGTTCACAATATGCACATAAGGGCATGGCGTGAGTGAAATCCGGAACGCCGATGCGCCTCAACACAACCATCAAGGAGACAAACATGCGCCCGCATTTTCTGGTAAATCTGCTTTGGGGTCTTGTCCTGCCCGCTTGTCTCGCGATGGGCGGCGCGGCAAGTGCTGCTGATTATCCGGAGCGGCAGGTCCGGTTCATTGTGCCTTACACGGCAGGCGGCGCAAGCGATGCGGTAACCCGGATCGTCGCAGCGAAGTTGAGCGAACTGTGGAAAGTGGCGGTGATCGTCGACAACCGCGGCGGGAGCGGTGGCAACGTCGGGGTAGAGGCCGGTGCCAAGGCGCCGGCCGACGGCTACACCCTGCTCATGTCGACCGTCGGGACGCACGGCATCAATCCAAGCCTGTTTGCCAAGCTGCCCTATGAGCCGGTCAAGGATTTTGAGCCGATATCGCTTGCCGCTTCGACAGTCAGTGTCTTGCTGGTTCACTCTTCTCTGCCGGTGAGCTCGGTTGCCGAGCTGATCGCTTTTGCCAAGGCCAATCCGGGCAAGGTCAATTTCGGCTCGTCCGGCAATGGCAGCTCGCACCACCTTGCCGGCGAAATGTTCAATGCACTCGCCGGCGTCAAGACTGTCCACGTACCGTACAAGGGCACCTCGACCATGCTCACGGATTTGCTGTCAGGCCAGATCCAGATGACTTTCGATGCCCTGCCATCGGCACTGCCGCACATCAAATCGGGCAAGCTCAGGGCGCTCGCCGTGACAAGCCCGGAGCGCAATCGCGCACTGCCGGACCTGCCCAGCATGCAGGAGAGCGGTGTGGCCGGGTATGACGTCGGCTCGTGGTACGGCGTGCTTGCTCCCGCCGGGACCAGCAAGGACATCATCCAGAAAATCTCGACCGACGTTGCGCGTGTCGTGGCCATGCCCGACGTTCGCGAGAAATTGATGGGGCAGGGGGCGGTGCCGATCGGCTCGAGCCCGGCGCAGCTGGCGGCACACATCCAGCGCGAAATCAAGAAGTGGGCCGAGGTTGTGAAGTACTCCGGTGCCGTCGTCAACTGACCACGTTCAACATGAAAATCATGTCGGCGCCGAATGCGGCGATCTATATGGTCGGCGGTGGTGGCGTGGGCTTGTCGCATCCGTGCGACTCGCACGTCTATTTGATCGAAAGTAGCGGCGAAGCGGCACTGATTGACGTTGGCAGCGGCATTGAACCGGAGTTGATGAAAGAGCGCATCCTTGCCGACGGCATCGCGCTCGCTTCCATCAAAAAGCTCATCCTGACCCACTCCCACTGGGATCATGGGCGTGGCGCGGCTTGGTGGAAGCGTGAGACCGGTGCGGCCCTGGCCGTGCATCGCCTAGGTGTCGACACGCTCGAGAAAACAAAGTGGCCCACGTCACATGTCGAGAAACACGGTATTCCTTCGGAGGCGGCGCAGGTGGAGTACCCGCTCGACGATGGAGATGTCATCCGGGTCGGTGCGCTCGAGCTCGAGGTTATCCACACGCCCGGGCACAGTAACGACTCAATTTCCCTGGTAACGAGGTTCGACGGGCGGACCGTGCTCTTTGGTGGCGATACCTGCTTTGCCGAGGGCGGACACGGTACGGTCAATGCTGAAACCGATTTTCGTGCCTACCGCGATTCGGTACGCCGTCTCGACCGGCTCAAGGTGGACGTGCTGCTACCCGGCCACAAGCACTTTGTGATGTCGCGGGCGTTCGCGCATGTTGCTCTTCTCGAGCGCAAGCTCTCCGGCAACTGGACCGACGTGGTCGCAACCCGCGTGCCCTTTTTCCCCACCTGGTGGCTCGAACACGATGCATCGCTGTATGACGACGCACGTCAATCTTCTACGGAGCAGCAAAACCCATGAAACCGCTGGTTGGCCTGATTGGCCTGGGCAATGCCGGGCTGAGCCTGGCAACTGCCCTCCTGAAAAAATGCGACGTCGTCGGTTACGACCGTGACGCGGCCCGATGCGCGCTGGCCCGGGATGCCGGTGTACGCGTTGTTGACTCCGCCGCCGGTGTCGCCAATGCCACCGACATCATCCTGCTGTCGCTGCCCACGCCTGAGGCATCGCTAGCAGCAGCACGCAGTCTGTCCGAGGGGGCGCTCCAAGGTCGCTTGATCGTCGAGAGCAGCACGGTTGGTCCGGACGACATCGATGCCCTGGTGACGTTCTTTTCGCCGCATGGCGCGACGGTCATGGATTCGGCGATCGTGGGCGGGGTGAAAAAGCTGACCAGCGGGCAGACCACGTTTCTGGTTGGCGGATCGCAAGCCGACTACGACCGCGTCAAGTCGATACTGGAGTCGATCGCCGAGGAGATTTTCTTCCTCGGCCCGACCGGCAATGGCATGCGCGCCAAACTGGTGGTCAATGCCGTGGCCCACACCACGATGGTGATGCTGCTCGAAGCAGGGGCAATGTGCGTCAAGGCCGGCATGCCGATCGAGCTGTTCTACAAACTGATGCGCCGCGAGTCCGGCTTGCTGCGGCCGCTCACGCATCGGCTCGGCGAACGCATTCTTGGCCAGGATTTTGAAGGCGGCATGAATACCGCCAATGCGTGCAAGGACTCCGCTTTGGCCATGCAGTTTGGGCGTGCCATGGGCGTACCCCTGTTCACATTGCAGGCCTCGCACAGCGTCTACGAAATGGCGATGGGTGAAGGGCTGGCCGGCCTCGACTACGCCTCGATTTCAAAGTTATGGGAGCGCTGGCTCGACATTTCCTTCCAGGGTACTCCGCCAAAGGAATGATGCCGTGACGCAGTGGTATTACGAGTATCTCGATCAGATCGCCAACCTCGAGTTCAAGAAAAAACCGACCCAGCAAGGCGGCACGCGGTTGCGCTATCAGGCGGCACGCCAGGCGCATGGCGACGCTCCCCTGTGCGGCCAGATTGCGCAGGCATTGGAACAGGCGATCTCCAGGCCGGACAGCACCGTGGTGCTGGTCACCGGAACCGGCAATCCGGTCTGGCTGCCAAAGGGCGAGACCGATGGCCCGCCCGGCGTGGCGCTGCTGTGCCGTGTCTTTGGCGCGCTCGGTGTGCGTTCTTGCGTGCTGACCGAAGCGCCGTTCGAAGATGGCGTGCGGCGTTCCGTCGAAGCTGCCGGCTCGCCGGTTCTGGAGCCGGGGGCGTGGCAGCAACGCAGTAATGCCGCGAAAGTACTGGCCTATCCGACCGGTGCCGAGGCCGGCCAGCGCTTTGTTGATGCGTTCCTCGGGCAGCACACCAATATCGCTGCCGTATTTTTCATTGAAAAGCCGGGCCCCAATGCGCACGGTATTTTTCACAACAGCACGGGCAAACCCAAGGCGCCCGATTGGGTCGCCCACGCGCACCAGCTTGCCGACGCGGCCCGCGCGCGCGGCATCCTCACCGTAGCGGTGGGAGATGGCGGCAATGAAATTGGCTTCGGGCGTCTGCGCAGCTTTCTTGAGGCGACCCACCCCTACGGCCGTGATTGCGGTTGCCCATGCAAAGGCGGCATTCTCAATGCCACCGATGTGGATTACATGCTGCCGGCCTCCGTGTCTAACTGGGGCGCCTACGCGATCGCGGCTGCCCTGTGCATTGCGCTCCGGCGCCTGGACCTCATGCCGGAATGGGATGCTGCCGAAGCGGCCATCCATGGGGCGCTTGCCGGTGGCGCTTTTGACGGCTACACCGGACTGGCCGTGCCCAGCGTTGACGACGTATCGCTCGACGGCAACCATGCCATTTTTACGCTCGTGCGGGAGGTCCTGCAGATGGCCCGCCTGACTGCATGAGTCTGTGGAACCCTCCAAGGAGAAAGTCATGTCCGTACTCCCGGCAGCACACACCTTGACGATCCGGCAGCAGGTGAGCGAAGAAGAATGGAACGCCCGCGTGGATTTGGCCGCTTGTTTCCGGCTGATCGCCAAATACGGAATGTCCGACCTCACCTACAACCACATCACGGTGCGTGTTCCCGGCCACCATGACCAGGTACTGATCAATCCCTACGGCATGCTGTACGACGAAATGCGTGCGTCGGATATGTACAAAATTGACCTGGAGGGCAAGGTCATCCTCCGGCCCGACGTGGCCTACGACCAGAATCCGGCCGGCTTCGTGATCCACGGCGCCGTGCATTCGGCACGGCCGGATGTGGCTTGTGTCATCCACACCCACACGCGCGCCGGCATGGCGGTGTCGGCCATGAAGTGCGGGCTTCTGCCCTTGACGCAGACTGCGATGCGCTTTTACGGGCGGGTGAGTTACCACGACTACGAAGGCCCGGCCATCAACGTGGCTGAGCGCGTGCGCCTGATCAACAATCTGGGCAGCACCGATGTGATGATCATGCGCAACCACGGCCTGATGACTGCCGGTCGCAGCATTGCCGAGGCCTTCAACAACATGTACTGGCTCGAGATGGCATGCAAGGCGCAGGTTGACGCCATGAGTGCGCGCACCGAACTCAATTTGCCTGACGAAGAAGTTGCCAGACAGACCGCCACGCTCTATACCCCCGGGGTGCGGCGCACCTATGGTGAGCTCGAGTGGCCGGCGATGCTGCGTGCGATTGATCGCGAGGATCGTTCGTACCGAGATTGAACCCCGGTGGCCGCTGGCTCCATCAATTCGATTCCATCCATCTCGATTCCAATCATCTCAAATGGGAACCCTGTCATGAGCCTGCGCATCGAATACACCTCTGCCCCGCTGGGCCACAAGATCCATGGCGTTGATTTGGCCAATTTGAGCGATGCCGAATTCAAGGCGATTGAAGACGCATGGAACACCTACGGCGTCGTGGTCGTGACCGGCCAGACGCTCACGCCGGAGCAACAACTGGCGTTCAGTCGCAGATTTGGCGGGCTCGAAAAATTCGTCATTGATGCGTACAACCTGCCGGGCAACCCGGAAATTTTCGTGGTCTCAAACATCATTGAAAACGGCAAGCCGATCGGCATGGCCGATGCCGGGCGGATGTGGCACAGCGACATGTGCTTCATGCCGGAGCCCTCCCGCGGGGCATTCCTGTATGCGCTTGAAGTGCCAATGCAAAACGGCGAACCGCTTGGCGATACCCTGTTCGCCAGCACTGCTGCGGCTTACGACGGTCTGCCTGATTCCGTGAAGGCACGCATCACCGGCCTGCGCGCTGTCAACAGTTTCAGCGCGCGTTCCGCCGCAGCGGCCGCCCAGGCGGAGGCGGATCCTGGGAATATTGACTCCGCCACGCTCGCCCACCTCAAGGCGCAGCGCGACAAGGCCAAGGTCGAAGTGCCGGACGTCGACCATCCGCTGGTGCGCACCCATCCGATTACCGGGCGCAAGTCCCTTTATGCAAGCGAACTGATTACCAGCGAGGTGGTCGGCATGCCACTCGAAGAGGGACGTGCGCTTCTCAAAAGCCTGATCGACCACATCATTCAACCCCAGTATGTTTACCGGCATCGCTGGAAGCTGGGCGACCTGGTCATGTGGGACAACTGCTCGTCGATGCACCAGGCAATTGGCGACTACCAATTGCCACTGCGTCGGCACATGCATCGCACCACGATCCGGGGCACGCGTCCGGTGTGAGCAGCCACGCGAAGGCATTCAACGCCCTGCTGTTGAATGCCATGGGCGATCCGGCCGGGCATGCCATGCTTGCGTCGGCTGGGGCGCGTATCCGGTGTGTGCCAGCGGCACCTACACCGCATGCCGATGCGCTGACGCTCGCACAATCGCAGGTGCTGTGCGTACGCCTGCCCGGTGCCGTGGGGGCCGATCTGCTGCAACGCATGCCGGCGTTACGCGTGATTGCAGCCGCCTCGGCCGGTATCGATAACATCGATTTGCAGACTGCCTCACACCTTGGCATTGCCGTGGTGAACTGTCCCGGCGTGGGCGCGGGAGCGGTGGCCGAGCATGCGGTCGGCATGATGCTCGGCCTGGCCAGGCGCCTGGCTCTGGCAGACCGCACCTTGCGTCGTGACGGCTGGTCGTGTCGCGAGGCATTCTTTAGCGAGCCAGGCCCGGAATTGTCCGGCAAGCGCCTCGGCATCGTCGGATTGGGAGCGATTGGCAGCCGCGTTGCGCGGATTTGCCGTGACGGGTTTGGCATGACCATTGTTGCTTACAGTCCCACCACGCCCGCGTCGCGCTTTGACGCACTGGAGACCGAACGCGTGGACGACCTTGCAGCACTGTGCGGGCAGGTCGATTTTCTGGTGATCACCGCGCCGGCGACGCCGGCGACGCGCCACCTGATCGGAAAGGCGCAACTGACGGCTTTGCCTGCCCACGCGTTTCTGATTAATGTATCGCGGGGCAGTCTGGTGGATCACGCTGCGCTCGAGCTGATGTTGCGCGAGCGTCGCCTCGCTGGTGCTGCGCTGGACGTTTTCGAGCACGAGCCGCTTGGATCGAGTAACGCTTTGTTTGGCATGGACCACGTCCTGCTCTCCCCGCATGTGGCCGGCGCATCGCGCGAGGCCCATCGCGAGCGAGCCATCCTCAGCGCACAGCAGGTGATCCACATCATGCGGGGAGATCACCCGGCGCATCTGCTCAACCCGGAGGTGATGAAACACACGCGTCAGACCCATGCGCCAGCTGTTGCGGCATGGGAGGGTTGAGGCGCGGATTACTATACGCTCTCGGGTGGATGTACCATCATCGGGAATCCACTTGCACTGAAGGCACCAATATCATGCGTCCGATCCGCACACTTCTGTTGTCATTCGGATTGCTCGCGGCCCTGAGCGTGCCCGTCATGGCGCAGGATCAGGCAGCCCGGTCGCGCGGCGAACTGCTCTACTCGACGTTCTGTGTGGCGTGCCACACCACGCAAATGCACTGGCGCGACAAGCGCAACGCCGCGGACCTGCCGGGTTTGCGGGCGCAGGTGCGGCGCTGGCAGGGCAATATCGGCCAGAGCTGGAGCGATGCCGATATCGAAGAAGTGGTGCAGCACCTGAACCGCCTCTATTACAAGTATCCGGTGACGACCGGCAAGGGCTGACGGCACCGTGCATGTTGCCGCGCACAGCCAAAAACCGGCCAAGGCGACATCCGGAGATCCGCTTCAGGAGCGACCCTTGAAGGGGTGATACCATAAAACCGTTGTCCACCAACGGTTTCGGCGATTCAACCTGGTGAAAAATGCCGCGAACCAGGATTGATGCAAGTCAACCGCCATGGCGAACGCCTGCCTATACTGGGTTGATCGCCGCATCGCTCCGGTCGTACCCAGACCCGATTCGCCCCCATGACTTCGTATCCGTCGCTCTCCTTCATCACGCCGCACGCCGACAGCCCGTGGGGCACGTTCCTGGCGACGCTCGACAGCATCGCGCCGCACCTGGGGCCGCTGGCGCGCTTTGCCGAAACCCTGCGCCGGCCGCGCCGCGCGCTGATTGTCGACATCCCGATCGAAATGGACGACGGCCGCATTGCCCACTTCGAGGGCTATCGGGTACACCACAACCTGTCGCGCGGGCCCGGCAAGGGCGGCGTGCGCTATGACGCCGGCGTCACCCTCGAAGAAGTGATGGCGCTGGCCGGCTGGATGACGATCAAGAACGCCGCCGTCAACCTGCCGTTTGGCGGCGCCAAGGGCGGCATCCGCGTCGACCCGAAGGGGCTGTCGCGCAAGGAACTCGAGCGCCTCACGCGGCGCTACACCAGCGAGATCGGCCTGTTGATCGGGCCGGATCGCGACATCCCGGCGCCGGATGTGAACACGGACGCGCAGATCATGGCCTGGATGATGGACACCTGCGCCATGAACACCGGCACCTCGGCCACCGGCATGGTGACCGGCAAGCCGGTGGCGCTGGGTGGCTCGCTGGGTCGCCAGGATGCCACCGGGCGTGGCGTCAACGTGATCGGCCGCGAGGTGGCGCGGCGCATCGGCCTGCATCTGGCCGGCGCACGGGTTGTGGTGCAGGGCGTCGGCAACGTCGGCGCGGTGGCGGCACGCGCCTTTGTCGAGAACGGCGCGCGCATTGTCGCCTTGCAGGACCGTGGCGCGTCGCTGTTCAACCCGGCCGGCATCGACGTCGCGGCGGCGCTGGCGCACAAGCAACGCACCGGTTCACTGGCCGGTTGCGCAGGGGCAGAAGCCATCGACCGCGAAGCGTTCTGGTCGGTCGAATCGGACGTGTTGATCCCGGCTGCGCTCGAAGGGTCGCTGACTGCCGAGCGCGCCGCACGGGTGCGCACGCGCCTGGTGCTCGAAGGCGCCAACGGCCCGACCACGCCCGCCGCCGACCTGGTGCTGGCCGAACGCGGCATCACGGTGGTGCCCGACGTGATCGCCAATGCCGGCGGCGTGATCGTGTCGTACTTCGAGTGGGTGCAGGATTTCAATTCGTTTTTCTGGACCGAAGACGAAGTCACGCGCCGCATGGACAGCATCCTTACCGGCGCCTTCGACCATATCTGGCGCACCGCGACCGAACTGGGCGCGTCGCTACGCACCGCGGCCTTCGTGGTCGCTTGCCGTCGCGTGCTCTCGGCGCGCGAACAACGCGGCCTGTATCCCTGACACCGCGTGCGGCTCGAAACGTGATGATCGACAAGGCGGAAGCTACTCCACCGGAACTGACGCTCTGGCAGATAGTGCTGCTGGTGCTTTCGGTGTACGTGCTGGGGGCCTTGTTCACCCAGACCTTCTGGGCCCTCGACCCTGAGGTCGTGCGCCTGCTCGACTGGGCCGACACGGCGATCTGCGTGGTGTTCCTGGGTGATTTCGTCTATCACCTGGCCAGCGCGCCGGACCGCCGGGCCTATCTCAAGTGGGGCTGGGTCGACCTGGTCTCGAGCATTCCCACGGTCGACATGCTGCGCTGGGGCCGCGCAGTCCGGGTGCTGCGCATCCTGCGCGTGTTGCGCGCAGTGCGATCGGTGCGCACCCTGCTGGCGATCGTGTTTGCACGGCGTGCAGCCGGCTTGCTGGTGACGACCGGCATCGCCAGCTTCCTCCTGGTGATCGGCTCGGCGATTGCCATCCTCAACCTCGAGCATGGGCCGGCGGTCAAGATTCACACCGCCAGCGACGCCTTGTGGTGGTCGTTTGAGATGCTAATCAGCCAGGGTTCGGGCCTGTACAACCCGGTGACCGTGGAAGGGCGGCTGCTGGCGGCGGCCTTGTCGATCACCGGCTTCGTGCTGCTCGGGGCCTTTGTCGGCGGCGTCTCGGCGTCGGTGCTGGGCGACGAAGAGGAAAAAATCGAACGCGAGGAGTCGGAGATTCTCACGCAGGTCAATGCCCTGCACGAGCGCCTCGGCGCAATCGAGGCACGGCTCGGCAATCCCGCGGAGAAAACCTGACCCGACGGCGCCGCCGCCGGCTTGTTGCGCTGGATCAAAACCTGCTGCCGCAAATCGACCACACTGAGGCATCGCACACCCGAAGGGTATCCCCATGAGTCGACAAATCGTGGCCTGGCATGCCGAGCACCTCAATTTTGCGCGCCTGCTGCGCCTCCTTGAAGAGCAACTCGCGGTGTTCGCGCAGGGTGGTGATCCCGACTACACGCTGATGCGCGACATCGTCTATTACCTGCGCCATTTTCCCGACGTGCACCATCACCGGTATGAAAACGAAGTCTACGAGCGCATGCGCAAGCGCGACCCGTCACTGCAGGCGCTGGTCGTCCGGCTGCTGCAGGAGCACCGCGTGATCGCCGCCTGCGGCGACCAGCTGCTGGCGCTGCTCGAAGCCGCCAGCAGCGAGGCCATCGTCGCTCGCGCAGACCTGGAGACCGCCGCGGCAACCTATCTGGTCTATTACCGGGCGCACATCGATGCCGAGGAACTGCAGATGGCGCCGCACGTCGCGGCAACGCTGCACGCGGCGGACTGGGCCGACGTCGCCGCTAGCGTGGAGGCCAAGTCGCGCCATGACCCGCTGTTCGGGCCGCAAGCGGAGGAGCGCTTTCGGACATTGCGCTTGGCGATTGAGCGCGAGGCGCCGGCTGTGCAGCGCTAGCTGGTATTCGGGCGCGTCGCGCCGTTATCTCTATTTGGCGACACAAAAAGCCCCGTGATATGCGGGGCTTTGCAATTCAGGTGTCGAATGTGCTTTTGCCGGTGCGGGAGAGGGAATCGAACCCCCGCACGGTTGCCGGAGTTGTGGCTTGTGAGCCTCTTACCTAGTCAGTGCAATACATTTCACCCTGACGACGACTGTCTCCACCGACCCAAGCCATCTTGGCGTTCCTTGCGAATTACTCCGAATAGCCTGCTAATTTTATGGGAGTCGGCTCCTGGGTCTGGTCCCAAAACGGTGAACCGAGAACATTCAGTTTTCAAGTTGGTGAATGGTGCGATTCGCGCGGCGCAGGCGACCTGACAATTCGCGCGCCAGATTGGCCAGCAGCTTAATGGCGACCGGCTGGTGCCGCTGCGTGAGCTCCAGAAATTCGGTGCGCGCGAGCACGTAGCAAACCAGAGCTCCATCGGCGATGACACTGGCCGAACGTACTTGCTGGTCGAGCAACGCGATTTCGCCAAATATCGTCCCGGGCGAGAAAGTGATGAGCCGGGTTTCACGATTTTTCGAAAGCCGGATGCGAACGCTTGCACTGCCATGCGCAATGATGAACAGTTCCGCGCTGCTATCCCCCTCACGGAACACGATCTCGCCGCCTGCATAGGTCCGGCGCTGCAGCACGGCTTTGATCGTGTCAAGGTCGGTCTGGTCAAACCCTGCCAGCACGTCAAGCTGGCTGAAGGGAAATTCCTGATTGTTTACGGCACTCTCTATCTCGCCGAGAATAAGCTGGTCTTCGGCCCATTCGATCGCGTGGTCGGTGTCGGCAAAGATTCTGCTACGGGTTACTGCAGTTGTGACCCCCATGTCTTGAAGAAAGCGTTCCAGTGGCGTGTCAGCCTGCAAATGCGAGATCAGCAGATGCCTGCCTTCCTTGATCAGCTTGTCGTGCGTGTTCAGGATCAGCCTGGCGCCCGTGCTATCGATTTCCGTGACGCGCTTCAAATCCAGGAGCAGGAATGAAGTAGGTTCACGCAAGGCGGTCTCGATCTCACCTTCCAGACTGTCGGCCGTGCCAAAAAACAAGGCTCCCTCGAGCTCCATCACGAGAATTTTGCTGCCGTGCTGGCTGATCAGCGCTGTTTCGTATGGTGCTCGCGATCTGCGCGAATTGACATGGTCGCAACGGTAGTGGCGCCGGAGTATGGATCTGCTCATGCGCAGCAAAAACAGCAGTATCGCAACGACGATGCCAATAAAAACCGCGATCACGATGTTGGCCAGAATCGAAAGGATGGCCACCAGCGCAATGACAAACAGTTCGACCGCGATTCTGGTGCGGTTGGCTACGGCGGGCGAGCACAGCCGTTTTACCAGTTGTATGGTCCACGGATCGATGTGCTGGATGGCGATGACCATGATGACGCCCGACAATGCCACCCGTGGGAGATAGCCAACGGCGGGCAGCAGGGCTGTCAGGGTGAGCAGTACCACCCCCGCGTTGACCAGCACGGACAGGGGCGTGCGTGCACCATAAGCCTTGTTGATGGCGCTTGGCCCGATATTGATACCGCTGGTGATGCCGCCGCAGCTTGCCGAAAGCATGTTGCCTAAGCCGAGGCGTAACAGTTGCCGGTCGGCATCGCGCCTGGCGCGATGGGGTGTCTGCAGCAGCCTGGCGCATAACAGTGCGTCGACAGAGGCGATGATGGCGAGGCCGAGTGCGCCGCCGACGATGGTCGGAAGCACGGCGAAAAGGTCAGGATTGCGCGCCAGGTCGACGAAAGCGGGCAGGTTGGACAAGCTCAACTGTGCGACCGGTGTGGCACCGATTGCCGGGCCGAGCCCTTCAGCATGACCCGCAAGGACAAGCGCGTAATACGCGATCGTACCGGCAGCAAGGCCGACGAGCACTGGCGGAACTTTGGGGAAAACGCGCTTTGCATTCCACATCACGGCGCAGGTCACGAGCGCCACCAATACGCTCAGGGGTTTGGTCGACGCCAGGTTGTCCGCAAGATGCGGTACGGGCGTGTGCCCGGCATAACCGAGCACGGTGCCGATCTGCACCAGGAACAGCAGCAGCGCTGCGGCATTCTGAAAGCCCGACATGACCGGATGGGGAATGTATTTGATCAGTGTGCCGACACGCAGAAATCCGAACAACATCTGGAATGCCCCGCCGAGCAGCACGATCGAAAACACGATGGCGATCATCAGTTCGATATTTCCCGACCGGATAATGGCGGCATCGGAATTGCGCAGGCTGTGCAGGATGATCGAGCCCAAAAAGAACGTGGTGACGATACGTGGCGCATATACCGTCGTGGTCTTGTCTCCCAGCGCGACGCTGGTGATCGCTACGATGAACGCGGCGAACAGGCCGGCCAGAACGCCAACCGCAAAGTAAGCGTCCCCCAATGGCACGAATGCGAACATGCCGTAGCCAATGGCGAGAGGGATGGCTACCGCTGCCGACATGACCCCGCCGGTCACGTCGGCACGCAGATTGGCCAGCCAAGGATAGGTCAGGACAGAGCGCACGTACCGTTTTGAATGACGTTAGTTAGTGATGCGAGCCATTCGGGCAAATGGGCGCAAGGGGAAGTTCTATCCGGACCTGAGGATCGGAAGATATTAGCGGATCCGGTGAACTTGCCGAGACCGAAGCGGGTTTTCAATCATCGAAGACCAAGCTGTGACTTTGAAAGTAACACGCCCGCTTGAGGCGGGCGTAAGCTTGGTTTCCGTGGTAGCTTGATCAAGGCCACACTGTGCCCTGTAACGCGGAAATTATGGCGAGGTGAGTGGCTGATCGGTAATTCCCCCCTCCATTTTTAGAGGCGATTTCAAGTAGAACCAAGCAGCCATGGCCAGCCGCTGTTTAGTGGCGCCGCCAACCAAGCCCACGTGTGGACGCTGATGGTTGTCGTGGCGCATCCATTGGGTGGCGAATAGTCCGACCTCGTCGAGATCGCCCCTGTGGTGCTGCGACATCCATTCGTAACGCACCGTCCGGTTGAATCGTTCGACATAGGTATTCTTCTGCGGCCATCGCCCATCCGAGAGGCGTGCTCGAATAACGGCCCTTATGTCGAAGGCAGGGTGTTAAATCCATGAGTGACGCCCAATTCACACTCGCTAAAACGACAAAGCCCCGCGAGGTGCAAGGCTTGTTCTCGTAAGTGCTTGGTCTTGCTGGTGCCGGGAGGGGGAATCGAACCCCCACTCTGTCGCCAGAACTGGATTTTGAGTCCAGCGCGTCTACCAATTCCGCCATCCCGGCAAGGGTGATCTGCGTAGGGGGCAAATTATAGCCGAGCGCAACGTCGCGACCGCTGCCGGCGCAGTGGCCGCAGTTACAATCGGCGCCCCATGGCCTACACCATCGACGACTTTGATTTTGCGCTGCCGGCCGAGCTGATTGCGCAGTTTCCGACGCAACAGCGCGCTGCCAGCCGCCTGCTCGTGCCCGGCGCGGGCGCGATGCGCGACCTGGTGTTTGGCGATCTGCCCGGTCTGCTGCAGGCGGGCGACTTGCTGGTGTTCAACGAAACGCGTGTCGTCAAGGCGCGTCTGTTCGGCGAGAAGGCCAGCGGCGGCAAGATCGAGTTGCTGATCGAGCGCGTGCTCGGTGAAAAGACCGCGCTTGCGCACATTCGCGCCAGCAAGTCGCCCAAGCCGGGTTCGACCGTCAGCGTCGCCGGCGCGCTTGCCACCGTGCGCGAAAAACGCGATGCCTTGTACCTGCTCGAATTCGACACCGAACCGGTGTTGGCGCTGATGGAGCGCGCCGGTGCGCTGCCCTTGCCGCCGTATATCGAGCATGTAGCCACGAGCGTGGATGAAGCGCGCTACCAGACCGTTTACGCGAAGACGCCCGGTGCCGTGGCGGCACCCACCGCGGGCTTGCACTTCGACCAGCCCTTGCTCGATGCGCTGGCGGCGCAGGGCGTCGCCACGGCGTTCCTGACGCTGCACGTGGGTGCGGGTACGTTCCAGCCGGTGCGCACCATCAACATTGCCGAGCATGTGATGCACAGCGAGTGGTACGAGATTCCCCAGGTGACGGCGGACCGGATTGCTGAGGCGCGTGCTGCGGGGCGACGTGTCGTTGCCGTGGGTACCACCTCGTTGCGGGCGCTGGAGTCGGCGGCTTTGCGCGCGGCCCCGGGGCAGGTTGTGCCTGCCGGGACGGCGGAGACGGCGATTTTCATCACGCCGGGGTTTGCCTTCAACGTTGTCGACGCGCTGGTCACCAACTTGCATCTGCCCAAGTCGACGCTGATGATGCTGGTGTCGGCGTTTGCCGGGCACGAGCTGATGCACCGCGCGTATGCGCATGCGATCGCGCAACGCTACCGCTTTTTCAGTTACGGCGACGCAATGTTGCTGGAGCGGGAGCGGCTGTAGCCGCGCGCTTGCGCGCGAAGCCGGTTCGCGGGTGATCTTTCGGCCGCGAACCGGCTCCCACGGGGTGCGTTCCTACAGGGTGTCGAGCCAGATGCCCAGGCCCTGGGCGTTGAGCTCGTGGTCGATCACGAATACATCGAGTGCTTCGGCGTCGGTAAGGCGCCAGCCATGGCGGTCGCGTTCACCGAGGATGATGCCGGCCATGCCTTTCATCAGGCGCGCTTGCCGCGCTTCGCCTTTCACGCCGGTGGCGCCGACCGCGCGCGCCATCGCCACGTGCGCATCGATCAGGCGGTGCAGATCCTTGAGAATGCGCGGCACCTCGCGAATTTGCGCGTAGTGCGTGAGGTAAATCGCTTCGGGTTTGAGGCCGGCGATCAGCTCCAGGGAGCGGTGCAGGGCTTCGGGGTCGAACTGCGACGGGCTCGAGGTCGGAAACGAATAGCGCTTGCCGTCGGTTTCGACTTCCACATAGGCAAGGCCGCAGGTGTCGCCGACAAACAGGTGGCCGGTGCGGCTGTCGCGAATCGCCACCTGGTGCTTGGCGTGGCCTGGCGTGTCGTAAAACGTGAAGGTGCGGCCGCGGAAGTCGAGCGTGAATTCGTGCGGCGTTTCGATGATGCGCTCTGTGGCAATCGGGATGATCTCGCCGTAATTGCGCGTCGCTGTTTCCAGGCCGTACACCTCCACCGTGGCCGCCCACAATTTCGACGGGTCGGCCATGTGGCGCGCGCCACGCGGATGTACCGTGAGCTTGGCATTGGGCATCAGCCGCATCAGCTGGCTGGCGCCGCCGGCGTGGTCCAGGTGGATGTGGGTGAGCATGATGAAGTCCACATCCTTAGGCCCCAAACCTTTGGTGGACAAGGCTTCCAGAACCAACGGGACGGACGCGTTGATGCCGGTGTCGACGATCGCGACATGGCCGTTCTCGATGATGAAGTGGATCGCGTCGAGGCGCTTGCGAAAGAAGCCGGAGTCGAGCGCGCTGATGCCGTGCTCGTAGTCGATGAGGTCGATGGTCATGAAAGAGGGAAACTTATATCCAACGGAGATTTTCGCCGATAATTTGACGCACCATCATGAGCGATCAAATCGGACTGTTCGGCGCCGCGGAGGAGTCTGCCGAGAGCGCTCCCGCCAAAGGTGCGCGTGGCATCGGCCCGGCCGCGCAGGATGACGACACGCGTGCCCTCGCGGTGAAACTGCCTGCCGCGATCCACCTCGGTACTTCGTCCTGGTCCTTCCCCGGATGGGCCGGCATCGTCTACGACAAGCCGGCCGGCGAAAGCACGCTGTCGAAAAAGGGCCTGACGGCCTATTCGGCGCATCCGCTGCTGCGCACGGTGAGCATCGACCGCTCGTTCTACTCGCCGCTGTCGCGCGCCGAATACGATACCTACGCAGCGCAGGTGCCGGCGCATTTCCGCTTCATGGTCAAGGCGCCGTCCTTCATCACTGACGAATTGCGGCGCGATGAAGGTGGCCGCGGCATCGAGATGAATCCGCGCTTTCTCGACGCTGAGGCGGCCGTCGCCGAATTCATCAAGCCGGCGATTTCGGGCCTGGGGGAAAAGGCCGGGCCGCTGGTGTTCCAGTTCTCGCCCTTGTCGCGACGCACACTCGCCGACGTACCGGCCTTCGTCGCGCGCCTGCATGCCTTTCTGTGGTCGGTGAAACGCCTGTGCACCGGCTTTTCGGTTGAGCCGCTGATTGCGGTCGAAGTGCGCAACGGTGAACTGCTGACGCGCGAATTGGCCGAGGCGCTCAAGGATGCCGGGGCGCGCTACGTGCTGGGCGTGCATGCGCGCATGCCGACGCCCGAAGAGCAGTTGCCGCTGCTGCGCGCACTGTGGCCCGGACCGCTGGTGGCGCGCTGGAACCTGCATGCGGGATTCAAATACGAGGAGGCGAAAACGCAGTACGCGCCGTTCAACCGCCTGGTCGATGAAGACCCCGAATCGCGTGCCACGCTGGCCAGGGTGGCGGCGGCTACGGCGCAGGCGGGCCAGCCTGTCTATATCAGCGCCAACAACAAGGCCGAGGGCAGCGCGCCGTTGACGGTTTACAAACTGGCGCAGGCGATTGCCGACATCCTCGCCACCAAGCCACACGTACAAGGTGATCGGGCGGCCTGAGAATGGCGCCAGTAGCCATTTTTGTGGAGATTCCCGGTTATTTCTTGAGCCGTTCCGCAAATTCCTTGCGGAACTTCGACACCTTGGGCGCCACCACGAACATGCAGTACTGCTGGTTCGGGTTGCGCGCGAAATATTCCTGGTGATAGTTTTCGGCAACGTAAAACGTCGACGCTGCGGTGACTTCGGTGACGACGGCGCCGCTGTACAGGCCCTCGCGCGTGACTTCGGCGATGACCTCTTGCGCGGTCTGCTGCTGGGCGTCGGAGTGATAAAAAATGGCCGAACGGTATTGGGTGCCCGAGTCGTTGCCCTGGCGGTTCAGCGTAGTCGGGTCGTGGATTGTGAAGAACACCCTGAGGATGTCGGCAAAGCTCACCGCGGCGGGGTCGAAGCCGATGCGGATCACCTCGGCATGGCCGGTGCGCCCGGTGCAGATGTCTTCGTAAGTCGGGTTCAGGGTCTTGCCGCCCATGTAGCCAGATTCGACCGAGTGCACGCCCTTGAGGTCGTCGAAAACGGCTTCGACGCACCAGAAGCATCCGCCGGCAAGGGTGGCGGTTTCGAGGGCGGTGGTCATCGTGCAGTCCTTCACAAAGGTTCGACAAGAATTCGACGGGATGCCACATCATACGATGGCACAGCGTCGGCGGATGCAGGTGCGCGAAACCTATGCTGTCTTGCGCTTGCCGAAGATCTGCGGCAGGGCCGCTTCCATGATGTCGCGCGTCAGGGGTTTCGCGATGTAGCCGGTGGCACCGAGCTGCAGGGCGCGCGCCAGGTCGGCGCGCTTGCCGGTGGCGGCGACGAGCACGATCCGCAGCGACTCCAGGCTCGGCTTGGTGCGAATCGATTCGAGCGCGTGAAATCCGTCGATGCCGGGCAGGTCGGTATCGAGGAACAGCACGTCCGGATACGGGGTTGTGCGCAGGCTGGCGAGCAGCGCCTCGCGCGTGGTTACCGGGTCGGGCACCGCGCCGGCGCGCTTGACCAGCAGTGCCAGCAGGTGCGATTGCGCGGCCTCGTGCGAGGCAATGCAGGCGCGCGGCGCGGCCGACAGCCCGAGTGCCGCGTCAGGGCAAATGAAAAATCCTGTTCCCGAAGCGGCACCGGCCGCGTCCGGGGCCGCCCCGGAGTGCATGGCGAGCAGGGCCGCGCGCCCGATCAGGAGAGCGGCAGCTTGACGTGCGCGAGGTAGCCGGGCCGTGTTTCAAGGCGCGCCACCCAGCGCTCCAGGTGCGGATGCGCGCCATGCGCGATCGGCAGGGCCAGCCAGCGTTGGGTAAAGCAGCCGACCGGGATATCGCCCATCGTGAAGTTGTCACCCGCCACGAAGGGGCAGCCCGACAACTGCTCGTCGAGGATGTGCATTACCTCTTCCATTTTGATGCGCAGGTCGTCGATGGCGGCCGGATCGCGTTTCTCCGCCGGAGTGCGGATCAGGCCCCAGAACAGCGGCGTCATCAGCGGCGCCATGGTACTGGTGGCCCAGTCCATCCAGCGGTCGGCATCGGCGCGGATCTGCAGGTCGTCGGGATACAACGAGCCGGCACCGTGTTTCGAAGCGAGGTAGCGCACGATTGCGTTCGATTCCCACAACACGAAGCCGTCGTCATCGATGGTCGGCACGCGGCCGTTCGGATTCATCGCGCGGTACCACGATTCATTGACCCCGCCGAAGTGCAGGCCGGCGTCGGTGCGCTGGTGCGCCACGCCGAGCTCGGTGACCGCCCACATTACTTTTTGCACGTTGATCGAATTGGTGCGGCCCCAGATCTTGAGCATGGAATGTCCTCGGACAAGCGGTGTGGGATCCGGCACAGGTGATCGCCGGAAATCGGAGCGCGCATCTTACTGCAGGCGCGGTGCCAGCTTATCCAGGCGCGGCGTCCGCTTGGCATGGGTGCGCGCCGCCCGGCAACACTGGCCCACAAAGAAAAAGCCCGGCAGCGTGAGCTGTCGGGCAAAAGATCTGTCGGCGTTCGAGGAGACGGGGGGCCGCGCAGACCTGAGCCGAGCTTATCGAGGTTTGGCGCGTGGCGCATCCTCACAATTGATGATATTTCGGGTCATTCTGCCCACGCGGGGCGCCAAACCGGGGCCTGCGCCCTCGGTTTGCCCGAAATCGCCCTAGAATGATGCCGACACGCCTTTTGCCCGCGTTGTGTCCATTTTGGATGTTTTTTTTCACTGCAATTGAGGGAGTTGCCATGCCTGCCGTCACCCCCGACCTGATCGCCCAGCACGCGCCGCTGGCTGCACTGGCTTCGCGCTATATCGATATCGACAGCATGCCGTGGCGCGACACGCGCTGGCCCACCATCAAGTCCAAGGTGCTGATGGAAGACAAGGAACGCGGCCTCGCCACCATCTTGATGTACTGGCAGCCGGGAACCGAATTCCCGGAACACGAGCACGTCGAAATCGAACAAACCTACGTACTAGAGGGTTCGTTTGAGGACAGCCAGGGGGTGTGCCGTGCCGGCCAGTTCGTCTGGCGCCCGGCCGGCAGCCGCCACACGGCACGCTCGGTTGATGGCTGCCTGATGCTGGCGTTCTTCCTCAAGCCGAACCGGTTTTTCGACCAGCCCGATACCCAGCACTAGCCCTCCAGGAGCGCAGTACCCATGCCGATTTTCGATCATCCGTTCGACCCTGCCACCGAAACGGCGCTGGTGACCGGCGCCGGAAACGGCATCGGCCGCGCGATTGCGCAGGCCTTGGTTGGCGAGGGCGTGCGTACCGTGTTTGCCGACATCAACGCCGAGACCGTCGAGTCTGCCATCAAATCCTCGGCCAACCCGGCGCTTGCCACAGCCTGGGTTGGCGACCTTGCCGAGCGCAGCGAGTGCGACCGGCTCTTGGCGGATGCGCGAACCAGCTTGGGGCTGATCACGCACTTCGTCCACAGCGCCGCGCCACCGCGACGCGAGGCCGACCATGCGCTGGCTGTCACCGACGACACCTGGATGCGCATGCGTGCCGTCAATGTCGATGCCGGTTTTCACCTCGGCCGCGAAATTTCGCGAGCCTTGATTGCCGCGAAGGTGCCGGGCAGCATGCTGTACCTGACTTCCCTGCATGCCGAAACGCCGCGCAACCTGCCGCACTACAGCACGTCAAAGGCGGCGCTGGCGATGATGGTCAAGGAGTTTGCCAAGACGCTGGGGCGCTACCGGATTCGCGTCAATGCGCTGGTACCGGGCGCGATTGCCGCGGGAGGATTTGTCGCCGACCCGACCCTGGCGCGCCACATTCCGCTCGGGCGGCTCGGCCGCAGCGACGACCTCGCGCCGCTGGCGTTGGCCGTGTTGTCCAACAGGATCTCCGGCTACGTCACCGGTGTCGCCATCGTGATTGACGGCGGCATCTCGCTGACCAACTGGTTCGAGGCGCCCAACCTTGATGCCTGACGAGCCGCGCTACGACAAGCCGCGCCTGCAGGACGCGCTGCTGCTGCTGGCGGCGTCGGCGATCTGTGCGGGTGTGTTTTACCTGTTCATCGGCAAATGGGGTGAGGCGCTGTTCTATGGCGCGCTGGTCGGTTGCGGCCTCGCCGCGATCGGCGCCGAGTTTGTAAAGTTCATCCGCTCGCACCGGGCCGAGCATGGCGCCGCCAGTACCCGCGGCGCCGTCGGCGCGCTGGTCTCGCAGTCGTTTCGCATCGGGTTCATCTCGACTTTTTCCGCCATCCTCAAGGAACTGTTCAAACTGCTTGGCGTGAAAATCTTCGTATCGATCGTGATCGCGGCAAGCGCCTGGTTTGCCTTGTCCGGGCGCGGCCCGTTTTGAGGATGTCTTCACGCCCAGGTTGACCACGCCCTGCCAGTTGTCTATACTGTGTTTAAACATCCTGTTTGTCTGGAACAATTGCCATGTCAGAAGCCACGTCAGAAGCCATTTTGGATATCAAGCAGTGGGGAAACAATCTGGGCGTACG
The DNA here is from genome assembly GCA_947473125.1 of Burkholderiales bacterium. GTDB lineage: Bacteria > Pseudomonadota > Gammaproteobacteria > Burkholderiales > JAEUOS01 > CANJDH01. The sequence continues at coordinate 74,358 of CANJDH010000004.1, read as the reverse complement.
CTTGCCGGCAGCGGTCGCACGGGCGGCGCATCTGCGCGCCAACCAGCGGGTGAAGGTTGCAGTTGAGAACCACCGCGTGATCATCACCCCGGTTGCCCCCAAGGAGTTGACGCTTGAGCAGATGCTGGCTGCATACGATCCGGTCCGTCACGGTGGTGAGGTGATGGCGGTTGCGCCGATTGGCGCCGAGCGGTGGTGAGCTGTGGTGAGCGTACCAGCCGCCGGAAAGCGGCGGAGTCCGCCGCGCAGCACTTGGGTGCCGGACCGTCAAGACGTGATCTGGATTGACTGCAATCCGCAGATCGGGCGCGAAATGCGCGATATCCATCCGTTCCTTGTGCTCTCCCCGCGCGTGTTCAATCAAAAAACCGCGCTGGTGATCGGTTTGCCCATGACCACGGCCGAGTACAACGCCGACAATCCGTTCGCCGTGGCTGCTGGCGTCGCACGGGGGGCCAAATCCGGCAAAACCAGCTATGTGCTGGTACATCAGCCAAAATCATTCGATTGGCGTTTGCGCCACGCGAAAGCGCACCCGCTCAAGCGGCTGGATGACGCGCCATTTGCCGACGTGCTTGGGCGGCTAAACAAGATTCTTCGATTGGCGTGATTGGAAATGAGTAAACCATGAAAGTCTCTTTCTGCATTCTGCTTCGCGCCGGGGTTATCGCGTTTTGCATGCTCACGACGGCATTCGCCCACGCCCAAGCCTGGCCCAACAAGCCGATCCGGTTGATCGTGCCGTTCCCGGCGGGCGGGCCGACCGACCTGGTTGGCCGTGAAGCCGCCAACATATTGCGTGGCGCACTGGGCCAGGCCGTCGTCGTCGAAAATCGCCCCGGCGGCAACGGCACGGTGGGTCTCGAAGTGCTGGCCAAGTCGCCACCGGATGGTTACACCATCGGCCTCACCGCGATCACGCTGTCGATCGCGCCGCACTTGGGCAACGCGCCGTTCGACCCGTTCAAGGATTTTGCGCCGATCAGCAACCTGGTGTCGATGACGCCGATCGTCGTCGCCAACAACGCGCTGCCGGCGAACAACCTCAAGGAGCTGGTGGCGTATGCCAAGGCGAATCCGGGCAAGGTGGCGTTCGGCACGCCGGGTGTGGCCACGGTGCCGCACCTGGGCGCGGAAATGCTGCAAAAGGCTGCCGGCATCCAGTTCCTGCACGTACCGTTCAAGGGGGCGACCCAGCAGATCCAGGACCTGATCGCCGGCTCGACCATGCTCGACTTCCAGAGTTCGCTGGTGGTGGCGTTGCCGCAGGTCAAGGCCGGAAAGGTCAAGCCGATCGCGGTGCTCACGGCAAAGCGCGCATCCCAGCTGCCCGATGTGCCGACTGCTGCAGAATCAGGCTACCCCGGTGTCGTAGTGGCGCCGTGGTTTGGCCTCGGCGGCCCTGCTGGCATGTCGCCCGAGATCGTCAAGCGCATGCATGAGGCGCTGATCAAGGGCATGCAGACCAAAGAGGTGCAGGACCGTTTTGCTGCGATCGGCGCAACCATCGAGACCAGCGCCTCGCCCGAGGCGTTTGTTGCCTACATCAAGGCGGAACACACCAAGTGGGGTGAGGTGATCAAGGCGGCGAACATCAAGGTCGAATAGTTGGTGAGTCACGGGCCGGGCAGGGTGATGCAGGTAAACTGCGCGCCATGCAATCCGATCCTGTCCTTGAAGTTTCGGCCCTGACGTTCGAATACCCGGGCAAACGCGCGCTCACCGACGTGAGCTTCACGCTGCCGCACGGTGCGGTGCTGGCGCTGGTGGGGCCGAACGGCGCCGGCAAGACCACCCTGATGCGCTCCATCGCCGGTCTCGACGACCCGATGTCGGGGTCGATCATGCTCGACGGCGTCGACGTGATTTTCGAGCCACGCGAGGCCTATCGCAAACTGGGTTACCTGTCCGACTTCTTCGGGCTGTACGGTGCGCTGACTGTGCGCCAGAGCTTGATGCATGCGGCCGGCATGCGCGCGCTGGCTCAAGCCGAACAGATAGCGGCCGTCAAGCTGACGGCCGAGCGCCTCGGTCTGACCTCGCGCCTGGACGCGCGCACCGACACGCTGTCGCGCGGCTGGCGCCAGCGCGTCGCGATTGGCCAGGCGATGGTGCACGCGCCGCAGGTGCTGCTGCTCGACGAGCCGGCCGCCGGCCTCGACCCGGAAGCGCGCATCGGCCTCTCCATCCTGTTCCGCCAGTTGCGCGCCGAAGGCATGACGCTGATCGTGTCGTCGCACATCCTCGCCGAGCTCGACGAATACTCCAGCCACATGCTGGCGATCAAGGACGGCCGCGCGGTCGAATTTCGCGCGCTCGAAGCTACGGCGGAGACCGGCGTCACGCTGCGCATCGGCTTTGCGCAGGCGCCGGCGGACGATCCGGCCTTGCGCACGCTGCTCGGTGTGCACGGCATGAGCGCGATCCATGCCGCCTCGTCGCCATCCGCCGATGCCGGCTGGGCCCTGCAGGGCACCTTCAAGGGCTCCGCGGCGGATCAGGCCATGCTCCTGAAAGCCTTGGTGGGAGCGGATCTCCCGGTGGTTGAATTCGCCGTGGTGCGCGAGAACATGCACGAATCCTATTTGCGTTCGATGCGCCAGGAAGCGCCGGCGCCTGTCGTGGGGAGTGCCGCATGAAGCTCAATCCCGAATTCCGCCGCTATTGCTGGCTGGAACTCACGCCGCATCGATTGATTGCCGCGCCGGCGATTGCCGGGCTGATCCTGGCGCTGGTGGCGGCATCGAGCCACTATTCGACCGCAGCGCTTGCCATGACCGGGCTGGGCGGCTTTGCCGCCTGCGCGCTCCTGTACGGCGGCTACCTCGCGATGAGCGCGATGCCCGAGGAAGTGCGCGAGCGCACCTGGGATTTCCAGCGCATGTCGGCGCTGACGCCGGGTGAGCTCGCTTTCGGCAAGGTGTTCGGTGCGCCGGTGGTGGGCTGGTATGCCGGGGCCTGGTTCATGGCGGTCTATCTGGCGGCGGGGTTTCGCGAGCAAGGCGTCGATGCCCTGCTGATTGCCGCATCGGCTGTGTTCGCCACGATTACGCTGCACGCGGTGGCGATGACGCTGGGGATTCTCGCGGTCCGTGCGGGATCAACGCGCAACCCGGGCGCGGTGTTCCTGTTCCTGGTGTTCTGGGCGGCCTCGCTGCCGCTGCAGTGGATGACAGGCGAGAGCCGCGGTGAAACCCTGGTCTGGTGGGGCCTGCGGCCGCCGCACCTGTGGTTCATGCTGCTGTCGTCGGCGGCCTTTGCCGCGTGGGCCTGGCTCGGCGCGGCACGCAGTTTTGCCGGCGAGCTGCGGGTGCACCAGCTGCCGTGGGCGTGGCCGGCGTTTTGCCTGTTCCTCGGCGTCTGGGCGGGCGGCCTGATCGAAGCCAAGGTCGGGGGAGCAGGCAGCCGCGCGGCGATCGTGATGCTGATTTTCTTCCTTGCGACCGGGCTCGGTTCCTACCTGCTGCTGTTGACCGAGCGCACCGGTGCGATGACCCTGGCACGGGTGCTGCGCACGCTGCGTGGCGAGCTTGAAGGCGGCGCGCAGCGTGCGCTGCAGAGCGTGCCGCTGTGGAGCATCAGCGTGGCCTGCGCCTGGGTCGGTGCGATTGCGCTGCTGCTCATGCCGTGGGGGACGGGCCTTGCCGGGCAAATGAGCGGCGTGCTCGCCGAAATTTCGGCGGAAGGAAAAATCATGCCGCTGGCGCTGGCGGCGATGTTGTTGCGCGACACGGGCATTTATTGCATTTTTGCGCTGCAACGCTTTCCGCGCCGGCCGGCGCTCGCCACCACGCTCTACGTCGTGTTGCTCGATGCCGTATTCCCGGCATTGATGAGCATCGCCGGGTTGCAGACTGTCGCGTTCCTGGTGTTTCCGCTGGGGCGCGCCTCGGCGCTCGGCGCACTAGTGATTTTTGCGGTGCAGGCGGCAGCGGCCTGGAGCATCGCCATCTGGCGCTGGAGCGACGGCCAGAAGCTCGACCTCGCCACCTGAACCGGCTGCGGCCCGTGGCGCTTTTCTCTTCGCTTTTTTCACAACGGCACCTCAACCCCGGCGTAAAAAAACGCGAGGTGTTCGGCTGGGCGATGTACGACTTCGCCAACTCTGGCTACACCACGGTGGTGCTCACGGCGGTGTTCTCCGCCTATTTCGCCGGCGTGGTGGCCGGCGAGGCTGAATGGGCCACCTTCGCCTGGACCGCAGCGCTGTCGGTGTCGTACGCAATCGTGATGTTGACGATGCCGAGCATTGGCGCGCTGGCCGACTTGCGCGCGGCGAAAAAACGCTTCCTCGCAATCGCTACCGTCGGCTGCGTACTCTCGACCGCGGCGCTGGCCTTTGCCGGCCCCGGCCAGGTGTGGCTGGCGATGGGGCTGATCATCCTGTCGAACGCGTTCTACAGCTATGGCGAATCGCTCTCGGCAGCGTTCCTGCCCGAGCTTGCGCAAGGCGATTCGCTCGGCACGGTGTCGGGCTGGGGCTGGAGCTTCGGCTACTTCGGCGGCATGCTCGCGCTCGGCATTTGCCTGGGCTATGTGCTGTGGGCGCAGGGCCAGGGGATTCCCGCGTCGCAGTTCGTGCCGGTCACCATGATGATTACTGCGGCGATTTACGGTGCTGCCGCATTGGCCACCTTCGCGCTGCTCACCGAGCGCGCGCAACCCCAGCCTGAGGCCCTGCGCCAAAGTGGCTTGAAGGCTTCGCTCGGGCGCCTGCGCGAAACCTTCGTGAACGCACGGCGCTACCAGGATTTCATGTGGCTGCTGCTGTGCGCGGTGTTCTACCAGGGGGGCGTGGCGGTGGCGATCACGCTCGCCGCAATCTACGCCGAGCAGGTGATCGGCTTCAAGCAGGCCGAAACCATGGTGCTGATCTTCGTGCTCAACGTCGCTGCAGCGATCGGCGCGTTTGGGTTCGGCTTTTACCAGGACAGGATCGGCCACAAGCTCGCGCTCGGCATCACCCTGGTCGGCTGGATCGTCACCTGCGTGGTGGCGGCTCTGTCGGTGACCAAGGGCCAGTTCTGGTGGGCGGCCGCGATTGCCGGCGCCTGCATGGGTTCGTCGCAATCGGCCGGGCGCGCCATGGCCGGCATGTTCGCCCCGGCAAAACAGCTCGCCGAGTTTTACGGCCTCTGGACCTTCGCGACGCGCCTCGCCAGCATCATCGGGCCGCTCACCTACGGCGCGATCACCTGGGCCACCGGCGGCAACCAGCGCATCGCGATCCTCTCGACTGCGGTACTGTTTGCCATTGGCCTGCTGGTGTTGATCCCGATTGACGTGACGCGGGGCCGTGCCACGGCACTGCGCTGAAGCCCTTGGTGGAAGCGAGTTTTAGGGCGTCATCTGCCAAAACCGTTGGTGCAGGCCGATGAACGGCTTATCGAGAGCAAGAAATTAGAATGATTGACCTGCGTTCCGATACCGTCACCCGTCCTTGCGCTGCCATGCGCGCTGTGATGGCCACCGCTCCCGTGGGCGACATGCAATACGGCGACGACCCGTCGCTCAACGCCCTTGAAGCGCGCGTTGCCGAGCTGCTCGGCAAGGAGGCTTCGCTGTGGCTGCCCTCTGGCACGATGGCGAACCAGGTTGCACTGCGCGTGCTGACGCGCCCGGGTGACGACGTGCTGGTCGGCTCCGAAGCGCATTTGGTGTGGCACGAAGCCGGTGGCTCGGCCGCCAATGCCGGGGTGCAATTTACCGAAATCGGCAGCGGCGGCGTGTTCAGCGCCGACGACGTGCGGCGCCACGCCAAGCCGCGCAACCAGCCGGGGCTGCCGCTGCCGGTCACGACCCTGCTGCAGATTGAAAACACCCAGAACCGCCACGGCGGCGTGGTTTTCGCGCAGGACCAGGTGGAGAGCGTGTGTGCCGCGGCGCGCGCGCTGGGGCTCGCCACCTATCTCGACGGCGCGCGTTTGTGGAATGCGTCGGTGCAGTCGGGGCTGGCGCCGGCACGCCTGTGCGCACCGTTCGACCTGGTGATGGTGGCGTTCTCCAAAGGCCTGGGCGCACCGGCCGGGTCGATGCTCGCTGGGCCGCGCGCACTGATCGACAGTGCGATCCGTTACCGGCGCATGTTCGGCGGTGCGATGCGCCAGATCGGCATGCTTGCCGCGGCCTGTGATTACGCCCTGACCCACAACCTCGCGCGCCTCGCCGACGACCACGCCAACGCGCGCATGGTCGCGGAGCGCCTGGCGGCCTGCCCGGGCGTGAAGATCCGGCTCGAACACCTGCACACCAACATCGTGGTGTGGGAGCTTGACGGGGCGCGCCTGAAGCCGGCCGACCTGGTGGCGCTGGCCCGCGCCCAGGGCGTGCTGATCACCGCGCTCGGCGCGGCCAAGCTGCGCTTGGTGACCCACCTCGACGTGAGTCGGGCCGATTGTGCGCGCGCAGGCGACGTGCTGGCGCAGTTGCTGGGCGGCTAGGCCTGGCGCGACCGTGGACGCGCCAACTGCAGCGCTTCGGTCAATGTGGCGCGATCGCCGATCTGGTTGGCGAGGATCAGCACCAGCTTGGCGTTCATCAACTCGGCCTGCTCATCGCTGAGGTCGCGCTGGCTCGTGATTAGTTCTTCGTAAAAACCGTCGGGGTCGGCAATGTTGGGCTGGTGGTTCAGGCGCATGCGGGCTCCAGTGCAGTTTCGATCGACATGCCGAGGCTATGGCGCAGCGCGGCGGCAATTTTGTCGGCATCAAAGCTTCGCCAGCGCGCCGCCACGTGCTGGTCGGGGCGGATCAGATAGGTTGTGCCAGGCTGCAGATCGTAGCGCGTCGTAATGACCCCTTCGCTGTCGTCGATGTCCACGCCGACCCGCAGCAGCCGCGCAGCGACGCCGCCCACCCTGATGGTCTGGTGCCGGGGCGGCTCACCGACGGTGAGAATGGTGAAACCTTCACCAAGCTGTTCGAGCAGCCAGCCGCTTTGTCCCTTGCGGTTCATCGGTGCGTCCGCGCAATGCGTGCCCGGCTTCATCTGGCCGGCAAAGGCCGATGCATCTGGTGTGTTGAGCGACGATTCGAGGTAGGGCGTCGGCGTGGAGAGCCGGCCGCTGTTGACCAGCGGGCGCGCGAACACCTCGGTTTCGGCCAGTTCCAGCACCGCGTCGCGATAGCGCCGGCTGCTGCGGCTCTTGGGCGTGATGAAGTCGGTCGAACGCGTCGAGTTTTTCAGGTTGTCGTCGGCGGCGAATGCGCGTTCCTCATGATAGGTGTCGAGCAGTTCGATCGGCGCGGCACCGCTGTGCACCAGCGCGAGCTTCCAGGCGAGGTTGTCGATGTCCTGCACCCCGGTGTTGGCGCCGCGCGCGCCAAAGGGCGAGACCTGGTGTGCGGCGTCGCCGGCGAAGAGCACGCGCCCGGCGCGAAACTCTTTGATGCGCCGGCATGCGAACTGGTAGACCGAGACCCATTCGAGCTCGAACTCGGCTTTGTCGCCGAGCATTGCCTGGATCCGCGGGATCACCTTTTCCGGCTTTTTTTCTTCTTCGGGGTCGGCGTCCCAGCCGAGCTGGAAGTCGATGCGCCAGACGCTGTCAGCCTGCTTGTGCAGCAGCACCGACTGGTTCGGGTGGAACGGCGGGTCAAACCAGAACCAGCGCTCGGTCGGAAACGCGGCCTTCATCACCACGTCGGCAATCAGGAACCGGTCCTGGAAAAACTGGCCGGTGAATTCGGCGCCGACCATGCGCCGCGTGTCGCTGTTGGCGCCGTCGCAAGCCACCACCCAGTCGGCCTCCATGTGGAACACGCCGTCGCGGGTCTCGACGGTGAGCCGTGCGCAATCGTTGTCCTGTGTCAAATTGAGAAGCTTGTGCTTCCAGCGCAGGTCGACATTGGCGCGGCGCGTGCAGGCGGCCACCAGTTCCTCTTCGAGGTAATACTGCTGCAGGTTGATCATCGCCGGCATGCGGTGCTGCGGTTCGGGCAACAGGTCGAAGCTGTAGGCGAGCTGGTCCCTGAAGAACACCTTGCCGACCTTCCAGCTGACGCCACGCTCCACCATCGGCCGCGCCACGCCGAGGCGGTTCCAGATTTCCAGCGGCCGCTTGGCGTAGCACACCGCGCGTGAGCCGACGCTGACCGTGTTGTTGTCGTCGAGCACCACCACCGGCAGGCCGCGCGCCGACAGGTCAAGCGCAGCCGTTAAGCCGATCGGCCCGGCGCCAATCACCACGACCGGGTGGCGCCGCACCACGCCGTTCTTCTGCTCGGGACTTTGGCGGTAGGGAAACTCCGGGTAGCTGTAGGTGTTGAGCATGGTCAGTGCACCGCGCTAGCAGCTAGGCACCGGCAAATTCGGTGGCGTGCAGCCACGCCGCATGCTTGGGGGCGCGCTTGGTTTTTGACCATTCCTCGAGCATCTCCCATTTCACCGCATCGGCCTTGGTATACATCTCGGGCGTGCCGATGTCGCAGGCGAGCTCAAGCCGGTGGCCGTTGCAGTCGAAAAAATAGATCGACTTGAACAGCGAATGGTTGGTCGGGCCGATCACGTCGACGCCGCCGGCCTCCAGCCGCGTTTTGGCGGCAACCAGTTCGTCGAGGCTGCCGACCTTGAAGGCGATGTGCTGCACCCACTCGGGCGTATTGGCGTCGCGGCCCATCGCCGGCGAATTGGGCAGTTCGAAGAACGCCAGCACGTTGCCGCCGCCGGCGTCGAGGAAGATGTGCATGTACGGGTCCGGCTCATGGGTGGACGGCACCTGGTTCTCGGCGAAAGCGAGCATGAAGTCCATGTCGAGGTGCTTGCGATACCACTCGACGGTCTCTTTGGCGTCGCGGCAACGGTAGGCGACGTGGTGCATGCGCTCGATGTTCATGTGATCTCCGGATGTTTTAATATTAGTAACAAAAGTTACTATAAGGTGATTTTCGGGAATTGTCTAGGTGTAACAACCATGTTTTGGATGCCTGTGGAAATCTGTACACTGTTACCAATTTGACTGAAAGCCAATTTTCAATGAACCTGCATGACTTCCTGCCCTACCGGCTGGCTGTGGCCACCGAAACCGTCAGCCGCGCGCTGGCGGCGGTCTACAGCGCCCGGTTCGACCTGACGCGCGACGAATGGCGCGTGCTGGCCTGGCTCGCCGAAGATCGCGAGGTGACGGCTACCGAACTCGGCGTGCGCAGTGCGCTGGACAAGATGCAGGTGAGCCGGGCCCTGGCGCGCATGGAGCGTGACGGCCTGGTCGAGCGTGCCCCCGATCCGGCGGATCGGCGCAACCTGCTGGTACGCCTGAAAGCCCCCGGGCGCGCCTTGTACAAAAAGGTGGTGCCGATGGCCAAAGCGCGCGAGGCGTTTCTGCTTGACGCGCTTGATGCCGATGAGCGCGAAACATTCGACCGGGCGCTGGCCAAGCTGCAGGCGCGTGCCCGGCAACTGCTGGAACAGGGCTGAGAAAGCGCTGCATCAGCCCCTGAAACGCGGACTCGCGCGTGAAGTGTTGAGTCGGTTCAGCGCGTTGCAAAAGTCGCTTTGGGTTGTATGCGTGCTCGTTCAGTGCTTCCCCAAGCGGAGATGCAGTAAGCTCTCGGGCGAACTCGCGGCGTGGCGTCGCGGGCAGTCAGGGAAGGGACGGCATGCGTGACAACCCGGTGAAACAGGCGGTCGCAGGGGGTGGCAAGGCGTTTGGCGCCATGGTGTTCGAGTTTTTCTCGCCGGGCCTGCCGCAGATCTGCAAGAATGCCGGCGCCGATTTCGTGCTCTACGACATGGAGCACACCGGCCTGGAATTCGAGACCCTCAAGACCCAGTTCGCCCTGTGCCGCGGCCTCGGCATCGTGCCGATGGTGCGCGTGCCGCGCGGCGAATACCACTTCATCGCGCGCGCCCTCGACATCGGCGCCCTGGGCATCATGGTGCCGATGGTCGGCAGTGCCGAAGAGGCGGCCCACATCGTGTCGTGCACGCGCTACCCGCCGCTCGGGCGGCGCGGCGCTGCCTTCGGCTTTGCGCACGACGACTATCAGGGCGGCGACGTGGCGGCCAAGATCGCTGCGATTCACGCCCGCACCATGGTGATCCCGCAAATTGAAACCGCCGAAGGCCTGGGCAACGTCGAAGCCATCGCTGCAGTGCCCGGCGTAGACGCCTTGTGGCTGGGGCATTTCGATCTGACCAATTTTCTCGGCCTGCCCGGGCAGTTCCAGCACCCCGCCTATCTTGCCGGGGTCCGGCGTATCGTTGCCGCCTGCGAAGCCAACGGCAAGACTGCGGCGTTCCTGGCCACAGACGAAGCATGGTCACGCGAATACACCGGGCACGGTTTCCGCATGTTTGCGTTCGGCATCGACCAGTTGATGCTGCAGGGCGCGCTGAAAACCGGACTGGACAACTTGCGCGGGCTGCGCTGAAACCCTAATCGAACCAGGAGACATTGCCGTGGCTGGAAAATTCAAGGTTGGTATCACCCGCGACATCCTCGATGCGCGCGGCGAACCGTCATTCGGCCGCGTCGCGCTGGCGATCCTCGACAGCGCGAGCGACATCGCATGGGAGTACCTCCCCGACAAGGTGGCTGAGATCACCCCCGACCTTGCCGCGCGCTACGATGCGATCTATGTCAACACGCCGCGCGTGCCGGCGGTGGCGGTGGCCCGTGCCGATTGCCGCCTGCGGGTAGTGGCGCGGCACGGCGTCGGCTATGACTCGGTCGACGTGCCGGCGATGACCCGCGCCGGGGTGCTGGTGACCAATACGCCCTGGGCGATGCCGCGCCCTGTGGCGACGATTGCCCTGACGTTCTTGCTGGCGCTGGCCGGCAAGATGGTGCTCAAGGACCGGCTGACGCGCAGCGGCCGCTGGCATGACCGCATGGACAACATGGGGCTGGGCCTGACCGGGCGCACCCTTGGCGTCATCGGCGCGGGGCGCATCGGCAAGGAGCTGCTGCGCATGGCTGCGGTGTTCGACCTGAAACTGCTGGCCGCCGACCCGAACGTGAGCGAGGTCGAGCTCGGCTACATCGGCGCGCGCAAGGTCGATTTGCCGACGCTGATGCGCGAATCGGACTTTGTCGTGGTCTGCGCCCTGCTCGATGACAGCACGCGGCACCTGGTCGGCGCCGCACAGTTCAACTTGATGAAGAACTCTGCCTATTTCATCAACGTTGCGCGCGGCCCGATTGTCGACGAGCCGGCGCTGATCGAGGCGCTGCGCAGCAGCCGGATTGCGGGTGCGGCCACCGATGTGTTCGAGCAGGAGCCGGTGGCGCCGGACAACCCCCTGCTGAAAATGGACAACGTGATCGTGACGCCGCATTCGCTGTGCTGGACCGACGAGTGCTTTCACAACATGGCCTCGATCGGGCTCAAGAGCATCGTCGATGCGTTGGGCGGCGGTGTACCCGAATTTCTGGTCAATCGTGATGTGCTCGGCCATGAACGGGGGCGCGGCGGGAGCCGGGCGTGAATCGAGTGCGCGGTGGCGGCACCTGATCCTGATTTGTCATGCCTGACCCGATAACCGCCTTGGCCGGGTTTGTTGACGCGCATCCCTGCCTGTTTGTGCTGACCGGCGCGGGCGTCAGCACCGGCTCGGGCATTCCCGGTTATCGCGACCGGGAAGGGCAGTGGCAACGCAAGCAGCCGGTGACCCATCAGGAGTTTCTCGGCAGCGAGGCCGTGCGCCAGCGCTACTGGGCGCGCAGCATGATTGGCTTTGAGGTGATGGCAGGCGCAGTGCCCAACGCGGCGCATCGCGCGCTGGCGCGGCTGGAGCAGGCTGGCCGCATCGGCCAACTGGTCACGCAAAATGTGGACGGCCTGCACCAGCACGCCGGCAGTGTCCGGGTCACCGAACTGCACGGTAGCATCCGCCAGGTGGTGTGCATGGATTGTGGCGTGCCCGAAGCGCGTGCCGACCTGCAGGTGCGCCTGACGCAGGCAAATCCGGCGTTTCCTGGTCGCCTCGCGGCGCCAGCGCCGGATGGCGATGCCGATCTGGAAGCCGTCGACTTTGCCGAGTTTGCGGTGCCTGGCTGCGTGCGCTGCGCCGGCATGCTCAAGCCCGACGTGGTGTTCTACGGCGCCAGCGTGCCGCGCGCACGGGCCGATGCGGCCATGCAGGCACTGCTCAACGCCGATGCCGTGCTGGTGGCCGGCTCATCCCTGATGGTCTATTCGGGCTACCGCTTTTGCGAGCGCGCCCATGCCCTGGCCAAGCCGGTGGTGGCGATCAATCTGGGCCGGACCCGCGCCGATGCGCTATTGCACCTGAAAATCGAACAGGAATGTGCCGGGGTGCTCAGCGCCCTGGCGGCGCGTTGTGCGGCCGTAGTCAGTCTGTAGGGCCTGGCGCTGCGACGTGACGATCCTCAGCGCCCGAACCAGCGCCCGCGCAACGATTTGATGCCATCAAGAAAACGCTGCCCGACGGACGATTCGCGTACTGCTTCGACCACTTCGACCTTTTGCGCCTTGACCAGTTGCGGCGCGGCCTTGTAAGTCAGGTAGCGCTCGAGCGCAGCGTGCAGATGGCCACGCACCAGCTTTATGTTGACCGGCTTGTTGAGGAAACGGAAAATCTGTGCCTGGTTGATCAGCTCGATCACCAGCTCGGAGTCGGACGCATGGGTCGCAACGATGGTCAGGATCTGCGGGTTTTCCTGCTTGAGCAGCTTGAGCATCGCGGTGAGCTGGCCCTGGCCGAAATCGACGTCGGTGACGACCACCGCGATTTCCTGCTTTTGCATGGCCGCCACGGCGTCGTCGACGCTGGCGGCGAAAACCACCGGGCACAGCGGCCCGATCAGCTCGCGTACCACCCGGAACAGTTCTTCGCCCTGGTCGACCACCAGGATCGCCGCCTCCATGTGCTCCGGCAGAGTCTGTACGCCGGCGTTGGTGTCGGCCAGCTCGAGTGCGATGGTGACGGCCTCGGCGATGATGGTCTGCAGCTCGGTGTTGTCCCAGGGTTTGCTGATGAAGCGGTAGACCTCGCCGTCGTTGATCGAGCCGACGATGGCGGCAAGATCGGAGTAGCCGGTCAGCAGGATGCGCACGCTGTTGGGCGAAATCTCGCGCGAACGGCGCAACAGCTCGACCCCCACCATGTTGGGCATGCGCTGGTCGCTCACGATCACGTGCATCTGGTGGCGCGTGATGAAGTCGAGGGCTTTTTCGCCGTCGGTCGTGGCGAACACGTGGTAGCGCTCGCGAAACTGCGATTTCAACGCCGTCAGGATGCGCTCTTCGTCGTCGATGAACAGCAGGCGCGCCTTCTTGACGCTGGTGTCGAGGCGAATCGAACTGTCGCCGACGGCGAACTCGCCGGTGCTATCGCCGCCGGTTGCCGTCGCACGCGCGCCTGCCGGCGCGAGCATGCGTGCTGCGTTGAGCAAGGCAGCGCTATTGATGGCGGGTGACGGCGGCAGGGTCTGCGCCCTGGCCGGGTCGCCGGCCAGGGCGGCGGTGGCGTCCATCGCGTCGCGCAACGCATCGGAAAACTCGCGCGCCGTCTGGAACCGGTCTTCGCGCTTTTTCGCCAGCGCCTTTTGCAGCACCCGGTCAAGCAGCGGCGACACGCTGGCGTTGAAGTGCGAGGGATTCTCCGGCAGCTGGTGCAGCACCTGCTGCACGATCACCGCGGTATCGCCGACGAACGGCTTGCGCCCGGCGAGCAATTCGTAGGCGATCACCCCGATCGAATACAGGTCGGCGCGCGCGTCCGCCTCGATGCCGAGGAATTGCTCGGGAGACATGTAGTGCCAGGTGCCGAGCACATCACCCACCTGGGTCAGCTCCGAGGCTTCGGTACGGGCAATTCCGAAATCGCTGATCTTGATGCGGCCGTCGCTGTTGATCAGGATGTTGGACGGCTTGATGTCGCGATGCACCACGCCTTCGCTGTGGGCGTGACCCATGCCGTCGAGGATCTGGCGGATGATTTCGCCGGCTTCGCGCAGATCGTAGGTGTCGCCCGCCGCGAGGTATTGCAGCAGGGTCTTGCCGTTCACCAGCTCCATCACGATGTAGGCGAGCATGTAGTCTTCGCCGTAGTCGTAGATCTGGATGATGCGCGGATGCACCAGCCGGCCTACCGCCTGGGCTTCGTGGCGGAACCGGCCCATCACGTCCTTGATCTGTTCCGGCCGCAGCGCGGCCTTGGTGATCGCCTTGATCGCAACCTGGCGCGCGATGGCGCGGTCGTAACCCTTGTAGACGATGCCCATGCCGCCCTCGCCGAGGACGCCCTGGATTTCGTATTTACCGATTTGGCGCGGCAGGGTCATTGCAGCGTCTAGGCACCGAGCGCGGCTTCGGACGACGGTACCGCAGATTCCGCCGGAGGTTTCAGCGGCAGGGTTACCGAAAAGCGCGTGCCCTTGCCGGGCGTGGATTCGACGTCGATCCTGCCGCCATGCTGTTGCACGATCTTGTAGGAAATCGATAGCCCAAGCCCCGTGCCCTTGCCGATTTCCTTGGTGCTGAAGAACGGGTCGAAAATCTTCGGCAGCACATCTGCGGCAATCCCCTTGCCGTTGTCCGCGACGTCGACCGTCACGCCGTCAGTTTCTGCCCGGGTGGTGAGCGTGATCTTGCCCACGGCCCCGGTGGAGCCTTCGAGTGCCTGGGCGGCATTGGTGATCAGGTTCAGGAACACCTGGTTGATCTGCGAGGGCGAGCACACCACTGCGGGAAGCTCGCCGAACTTCTTGTCGACCACGACCGACTTGAGCAGATGCTTGGCCAGCAGCAGAGTGCTGTCGAGACCGTCGTTGAGGTTGAAGCTGGTCACCTTGCTGCGGTCGAGCCGCGAAAAATCCTTCAGGTTGCCGACGATCTCGGCCATCTGCCCGGTACCGTAGATGCCATCCTTGACGAGCGTCGACAATTCCTCGACCACGCCCTGCTGCTTGAGTTTCGCGAGCTGTTGCGACACCAGCGCAAACTGGGTCGAGAGCTGCTCCGGATTGGCATCGGGCCCGGCTTGCAGCAAGCCAAGCAGCCGCTCGGACTCCGCCAGCGCAGTGCCGAGCGCCGGGAGTTTGTCGGCGACGGTACCGAGGCTGTTTTTGACGTAGGCCAGCGGCGTGTTGATTTCATGCGCCACGCCCGCCACCATCTGACCCAGCGACGACATCTTTTCCGACTGGATCAGTTGCGATTCGGACTCCTTCAGGTGCTGCAGTGCGTCGGAGAGCTCGATGGTGCGCTGCTCCACGCGCTTTTCAAGGCTGACGTTGGCGGCGCGCAGCTTGGCCACCAGCCACCCGAGCAGGATCAGCAGCGCGCCGGCATAACCGATCAGGTAGGCGCGGTACACGTCCTTCTCCTGCAGGCTCGACTCGAGTTCGCGGCCCAGTGATTGCGTCAGGTTGTTGATGCGCCCCCCGGTTGGCAAGGTGGCGATCTGCGCCACCAGCTTTTGCTCCGCCTGTTTGTGGCGCAGCAGGGCCATGCCGGCATCGCGCAACTGCACCGTCTTGACCTGCAGTACCTCCGGCAACGACGGTGCGCCTGCCTGGACCTCGGCAAGCGCCGTTTCAATCTCGCGCTGCTGGCCCTCGCGTGCTAGCCAGGCATACAGCTGGGTGCCTGCCGTAAGGCGTGCCAGGGCTGCGTCGAGCCCGGGCACGGCGGGTTTGAGCGTCGCCGACTGCTCGCTGATGTCGGCGGTGCTGCGCAAGGCCGTGTCGAGGGCCGCTTTGCCCATCGCATTCTCGGCCTTGAAATCCTCCACCAGCTGCGCCTTTTGGCGCATGCCCAGGGAAATTTGCAACAGGCTCGCCGTGAGCGCCTTGCTCGATGCCTCACTGGCGGTGGCACCCAGGCGCCGCAGCGCGCTGTCGAGCGCCGCGCGGCGATCCAGGGCCGGCCCGCCAGCGGCATCGCGCTCGGTGCTTGAACGCTGGATGTCGGCGTCCCAGCGGATGTCGATGTCCTTGAGTTCGCGCAGGCGGCTCAGCGCCTCGATCTGGCCGCGCGTGTCGTTCGCCTGGGTCTTGTCGTAGAGGAACGCCAGAACACCAATCAGCGCCAGCGCGGCGAGCGCAAGCAGGCCGTTCTGCAGTGCTACGGATTTTTTCATGTGTTCGATTATGACCACGTCATGACACGTGGTTTGCTCCCGTTCAAGTATAGGGGATCGGGTACCGACGACCCGCCGGAGCGACGTTAAACATTGCAAAATCCCGGATCATGCGCGACTGGCCGGCTGGCCGAAAACCCTTGGTGGAAGCGGGTTTCGGAGGAACTTACCGGATCAGCGCCACCGCCACCAGGCCGATTGCGAGCAACGCCAGCCCGGCCCGTTCCAGGCCCGACAGGCGTTCACGAAACAGGCGTCGCGATACGACGTAGCTGAAGAGCAGCTCGATCATGCCGAGCGCGCGCACGTGCGCGGCGGGCTCGATCGCCATCGCCGTGAACCATCCCACCGATGCCGCCGCGCCCATGAAGCCGGCCAACATCGACGGGCGCCAGGCGCGAAACGTGCGCGTCACGACATCGGGGTCGCGCGCCAGCAGCCAGCCGCCCAGCGCAACCGTTTGCAGGGCCTGCGCAATTGCCAGGGCAAAGGCCGCCGCCATCACAAACGCCGTGCCGGGCAGAGCCAGCGCCGCGCCGCGAAACCCGACCGTGGACAGGGCGAAGCAGGTGCCCGATGCCAGCCCCAGCAGCGCCGAGCGCGTGGTCCAGCCGGTGAGGAGAGCGCGAAACGGGCGTTCGCGATCCGGCGGCGATAACAGCAGCACGCCGAGCGTGCCGAACAGCACGGCGATGCCGGCGCCGTGGCTGAGCACATCGCCGAGGAACACGAAGCCGAACAGCGCAGACTGGATTACATCGCTCTTCGAATATGCCACGCCGAGCGCAAAGTTGCGCTCGGCCATCACCCGCAGCAGCAAGGCCGTGGCAAAGATCTGCGACACCGACCCAAGGAACACCCAGCCGAAAAACGCCAGGTTCAACGCGGGCCAGGCGAAGTTGCCCAGCGCTTTCACGCCGAACAGCCAGAGCAGTGCGAACGGCAGGCCGTAGAGAAAGCGCACCAGCGTCGCGCCGAGTGCACCCAGCGACGCCGTGAGGCCTTTCTGGGCGGCATTGCGGATCGTCTGGGCAAATGCCGCCCAGATGGTGATCGGGATCCAGAGCCATTCGACAGGGGTCACGGGGTGTGCGGCGCAGCGGGCGCAGTGGGCGCAGTGGGTGCTCAGCCCCCGAGTCTAGCCGAGGCCGGCAAAAGCGACAGACTCGTGCAAGAGTGATTTGATGGCAGACTGCGTTCCCATGACATGGCACGTCTACATCGTCCGCTGCGCGGACGACACCCTGTACACCGGTATCGCGATCGACGTCCAGCGGCGCGTGGCGGAACACAACGGCGCAGGGCGCCCGGGCGCGCGCTACACGCGTGCGCGGCGCCCGGTGAAGCTGGTGTATCAGGAGCCGGCCGCCGACCGTTCGGCAGCCGGCAAACGCGAGTACGCCATCAAGCAGATGACCCGTGCCGCCAAGCGCGCACTGATTGCAGTCAAGACGAAGCGCGCCACCCCAAAACGTCGGTAGCGCCGCGCCGGGTCAGGCCAAAGTCGATGCTCGCACCACGGCGGGGCTCGCGACCAACACGCATGGCCTAGCTTTTCTTCGGCGACCACGCGTAGGCTTTGGTACAAGCACCACCCATCAACATCGCCCGTTCACTTGCACTGAGGCGCTCGGTCTGGCGGAACGGTTCGACCGCCTGTTCGTAGTTGACCACCGCAAAGGCGCGGGTCCAGTCGGTGCCCCACAGGCAGCGCTCGAATCCCCATGCATCGAATACGCGTGCTAGCGGGTCCCAGATGTCATTGAACGGATAGGGTTCACGCGACAGGGTGCAGGCACCGCTGACCTTGATCACGGCGTTCGGGCGCTTGGCGAGGTCAAGCACCTGCGGCAGGTCGGCCCAGGGTTGCAGCGGAGCCGGCGGCGTGCGTGGTTGCAGGATGCCCAGGTGGTCGATGATGAAACGCGTGTCGGGATGGCGGTCGATCAGGGCGGTACCCGCCGCGAGGTTGCCCCAGCACAGGATGTTGACCGGCAGGTCGTGGCGCACCGCTTCGCGCAGGATGCGCGCCAGCCCCGGGTGCTGCGGGTCGAGGCCGGCCTCCTCGGGCATCATGATGCGGATGCCGACGGCGTCAGGAGTTTTTTTCCAGTCGGCGATGACATCAGCCACCGCCGGATCATCCGGGTCGACCGGCTTGACGATGCCAAACCGGCCGGGATGGGCGCGTTGCACTTCTACCGCGTAGCTGCCGTCGTAGCGATACATGGAGAAGGACGAAATGAAAATCGCTCCGTCGACGCCGACCTTGTCCATTGCCGCCACCATCTCGTCGCCGGTCACATGATCGGGCCAATTGGGTACCTTGTGCCAAGGCCGCTTTGGGGTGTTTGCCTCATAGGCGTGAACCTGCGAATCGATGATCGCCATCGGGAAATCTCCTTTATGTCAGGCGCGTGATGTTACTGCACCAGGCCACAACCGCCACGTCCCCGGGCTGGCCGCGTAGCGCTGGCGACACACGACTGGTAAAGTGGCAGGACACCGTCGCCGCTCCGGTAAGATCGAACGGCAACGCTCAATTGCATTCGTTCCCTCTGCATTCAGTCCCTCATCCGATTGTGCCGCTTCGCGACCGCCAACATTGATGCAGCGTACCTACACTCGTGTCGCCCTTCTGGTCGCGACGCTGATTGCGATTCTGCTGGCGATGTCCCTGCTCTACATGCTCGGCATGGAGCATCTCGAGCAGAAGCCGCGCACCTTCTGGCAGGCGCTGCAATGGGCCGCCGGCACCACCTCGACGACAGGCTACGGCGCAGACACTTCGTGGAAGCACCCGGTGATGGTGATCTTCGTCGTCTTCACCCAGTTCATGGGGGTGACGCTGGTGTTTCTGGTGCTGCCGATTTTCCTGGTGCCTCTGCTCGAGGAGCGCTTCGAGACCAAGCTCCCGCACGAATCGGCGAATGCAAAAGATCACGTGGTGGTGTTCGACTACGGGCCGGCCGTGGCCACCCTGCTGACCGAGCTGCGCCAGGCCGGCGTGCCCACGGTCATCATCGAAGAAAACGACACCGAAGCCCGGTATCTGCTCGAGCATGGGCACCAGGTCATTTTCGGCAGCCTTGACGAAGGCGTGCTGGAGAAATCCAATCTGCTGCAGGCACGTGCCCTGATCGTCAACGGCAGTGATGACCGCAATGCTGCTGCCATTTTGACGGCGCGCCAGCTTGGCTATACAGGCGAGATTCTGGCGCTGGTCGAGGACCCGCTGCATCGCCAGCCGATGATTCTTGCCGGCGCCAGCGGCGCGTTCACGCCGCGGCATGTGCTGGGTGCCGAACTGGCGGCGCGCGCCAGCCAGAAGGTCAGCCCCACGGTCGAGGGGATTGCCCATCTCGGTCACCTGCTGCAGGTTGCGGAAGTGCGCATTGCCCGCGACAGCGCACTGTGCGGCAAAACACTGGGCGAGGCCGGCCTCGGGCAGCACAGCGGCGTTGCTGTCATTGGCCAATGGGTAGGTGGCAAGCTGGTCGCGCCGCCCATGGCCGGCATGCGCCTCGAACCAGGTGGCATTCTGGTCGTGGTTGGCAATGACGCAAGTATTGCTGACTTCATGACGCTCTGCGCCGGATCGCGCCGGCTGCGCCGCGACGGTCCCTTCCTGATTGCCGGTGGTGGCGAGGTCGGGCGCAAGGTGGCACAGCTGCTGAACGACTGTGGCGAGAAGACATTCGTGATCGACCAGCGCCCCGGCCCTGGCGTCGACCTGGTGGGTAATGTGCTCGATACACGGGTGCTGGAGCAGGCCGGCCTGCACGACGCACAGGCGGTGGTCCTCGCCCTCAGTGCCGATGCGACGACGCTGTTCAGCGCGGTCATCATCCGTGACCTGGCGCCTGACGTGCCGGTGATCGCGCGCGTCAATCTGGCCGAAAACCTTGAACGCATCTATGTGGCTGGCGCCGATTTCGCGCTGTCGATCGCGCAGGTATCGGGGCAATTGCTCGCCTGGCAACTGCTCGGCAAACAAGCGGTGGAGGTCGATGCCCGGCTGCGGGTGGCCAAGGTATCGGCACTTGGGCTGGAAAAAGTCCACCCGAAACAGGGCGAAGGGATTCGGAACACCGGTTGCGTGGTCGTCGCGGTCGAGCGTGGCGAAACTGTGCTGGTGGAATTTGACGCGGCGTTCTCGTTCCAGCCGGAAGACGCGGTTTACATTTGCGGCGGAGGCGACTCGATCCAGCGCTTTTACCGGACCTTTCCGCAGAAGTAGCAAGGTCCGGTTGATTTCACTCTGGCTTCATGCCGGCTTCGTTGAAGGCGCGACCCCAGGCCTGCAACTGGTCTTGCAGGTAAGCCCCGAGTTCTTCCGGTGTCGAACCGGAAAGTTCAAAGCCTTGTGCCGCGATCTTTTCGCGCACGTCCGGCCGGTTCATGGCGGCGTTCAGTTCCTTGTTCATGCGCTGCGCGATCTCGGGCGGCAGCCGGGCCGGGCCGAACAAGGCCGCCCAGGTGCCCGCGGTAAACGGCGGCAGGCCGGCTTCGGCGCCGGTAGGTACATTGGGCAACAAGCTCCAGCGTGAAGGCAGCAGCACCGCAAGGGCGCGAAGCCTGCCGTCTTTTATGTGGGCGAGCGTGCTCGCCGGTGTGGCGAAAGTAAGTTGCACATGGTTGCCGAGAATGTCGATCACGGTCGGCCCCTCTCCCTTGTAAGGCACCAGCGTCATGTCGGCGCCCACCGATTTGAGGCGCGTATGCATCAGCTGCGTGACGCCGCTGTAGCTACCGTAGCCCAGCTTGGCCGGGTTGTTGCGCGCGTACGCCAGCAGCTCGTTGACGTCCTTCACGGGCAGGGTCGGGTTGGTGACCAGCACGTAGATGTAGCGCCCGACCAGCGACACCGGCGTGAAGCTCTTGACCGGGTCATAAGGGGCATTTTTCCGCAGTAGCGGCACCTGCATCATCGGGGTGTTGCTGGCAAGGAAGAATGTGTGTCCATCGGGCTCCGAGCGCGCGACGAAATCACCGGCGATGGCGCCGTCAGCGCCGGGTCGGTTTTCCACAATCACCGGCTGGCCCAGCGAGGTCGTCATCGCCTGGGCCAGGATGCGCGCTACGACGTCGGTGGATCCGCCCGGCGGAAATTGCAGCACGATGCGCACCGGCTTGGTCGGCCAGGTCTGGGCGGTGGCGAACGGCATGGCGCCGGCAAGCGCCAGCATCAGTGCAATACGGAGGATTCGAATGGCAGGCATGGCGGTCCTTGAGAAGATCAATCGAGGTGGCAAGTCCGAAAGGGTACACCGGAGCGCATGCGCCTTGTGCCGGACACATGGTGCGCGCACAATGCGATTCAGAACAATGGGGTCAACGGCCGCAGTAAGCCATCAACGGAGGAGCGTCAACATGGGGTCAATTCGAAATGTTTTGCTGGCGGCAGCCTGCGTAGCGATGCTGCCGTTTGGCGCGATGGCGCAGGATTCGCCGCAACGCAAGGAAATCCGCCGGGTGGATTTGTCGGGTGCGCCCGGCATGGAAGTGGTCTCGTCGGTTTCGGAATACAAGCCCGGCGAATCGATTCCGCTGCATATTCATCACGGTGTCGAAGCCGGCATCGTATTGCAGGGCGGGATGATTCAGCTCCCCGGCAAAGACGCGGTTCCGTTTCCGACCGGGGCGCCGATCATGAACCTGCGCGATGTACCGCACGCCGGATGGAAGGTCGCCGGCGACGTCGTCATCAAGCTCTATACCGTGCATATTGTCGACAAGGGCAAGCCCCTGTACGACGCGCCGAAGTAGGCTCGCCGCAGGGGCAAAGCATCCGCAGCTTAGCGGCGCGGTGTTCCGCGTCTGGCCGCTAGGCGCGAAAGGCTGTCTTCTCCGTACCTGAATACAGTGCCTTCACCTGGCGCGCCACCGAATCGGCATGCGCTTCCAGCGCCGCCTCATCCAGATCAGCCTTGGGACGCGGTTCGTAGTCAAAGTGCCGATGCTTGTCGGTGCCGCGCACCAGCATCGCCGCATCGCGCACCTTGGTCTGGCGCACGGTGGTCGGAATGTAACGGATCGCGAGGCCGATGCGCCGGTCAGCCGTGCGGTTGGCGTCGGAGCCGTGCACCAGCTTGATGTGATGTAACGACATCTCGCCTGCGTGCAGCGCGAGCCCCACTGCCTTGGTCTTGTCGACTTCGACCGCAATCTCCTGTCCTCGCGATAGCAGATTGTCCTTGTGGAAGGTGTCGACGTGCGGCAACTGGTCGATCTTGTGGCTGCCTGGAATCACCTGCATGTAGCCGTTCTCGGGCGTGACCTCGGTAAAGGCGATCCACGCCGTGATCACGTCATCCGGCTCCAGCCCCCAGTAGGTTGAATCCTGGTGCCAGGACACGAAGCCAGGGCTGTTGGCTTCCTTGATGAAAAAGTTGGTGGTCCAGCACAGGATGTCAGGGCCGATCACATCTTCAACCGCGTCGAGGATCACCGGGTGGTGCACCAGCGCATCGGCCCAGGTGAACAGCAGGTGCGTCTTGTGCCGCCAGTTGCCCTGCAGCGGTTGGCCGGTTTTGGCTTCGTGTGTTTCGAGAGCGACGCGGCATTGGTGCGCGTCTGCGGCCGACATCACACGCACCGGGGCGAGATAGCCGTCACGTTTGCAGGCTTCTATTTGGCTGGGGGTGAGAAGTTTGGGCATAGAACGGCTCCCCGATAGTGCCGGTCAGTCTTGTCCGGTGGGTTGCGCGGTGTCGAGGGCGTATGCAGCAATGGCGCGCGCCCGCGCCTCCTCGTCGTGGCGGTTCATCTCTTCATGCGTTTTGAACCGGTAAACTCCCTTGACGTGACCAGTGGCGGGTAGCCCCGGCAAGAATTGCGCGGCGGGAAACTGTAATGTAGCCGAGCGCAGCGCCTCCGCATTTTTTCGTTGCTCGGCTTGACTAAGGATTCGAGTGCCGATTTGTCGCATGACCGGATTATGCGGCGTGTTCTGCAAGACCTGACGCGCTTTCGGGCCGATTTCATGTTTCAGTTAAATGATGCCGAGTTTGCCAATTTGAGGTCGCAATTTGCGACCTCAAGTTTGAGAGGCGGTTTGAAGGGCACCGGCCATCTCCGGCCTGATCGAGTCGGTGCGTCATCTGCTCGCGCCACCTGAACCGGCCAGGCGGCCCATCGGGTTTGTGACGGTTTTTTTCCTCGTAGGAGCGAAAGCGGTAGATGCCTTTGGCCACACCGGTGGTTGCGAGTGCAGCAAGCGCGCCGCCGGTCTTCTGATGAATCGCGCCCAGACGCAGCGCTGCCGCAGTGGGAAGCCGGCTGGGTTGGCTCTCGGCTCGGGTGCCGATTTGTCGCATGAAAGGATTTGGGGGGTGTAGTGCAAGACTCCAAGGGAGGCGGCCTTACCTGCTGCGCCGGTCGATGTCTGCTGGTGGCGACAAAGTCAACATTTCGCTCTGCAAAATCGCGCGGCGCGCTCATGAGCCTGCTCGCTTCTCCGTTGGACGGGACACCTGATGTTACGCCCCCCGGTTACGCCCCTGCCTCCGCTTCTGCTTCCGGCCAAAGCGCCGGAAAGTAAAAACGCAGCGCATGGTGTGGAAATGCAAACCGCACCTTTCCTTGGGGCGTGTCGGACCGAATCAATCCGCGCACCAGCAACGCGGAAAGCGCGTTGATGGCAGTGCGCTCGCCCAAACCAGTCATCGCCTTGAATGCCCCGCGATCGAGTTCACCGCCGGTGACGAACAGGTAATGCAGGGGTCTGAGCATTTCGCCGCGCACGCCCGATTTCAAGGTGTGCTCTTCGAAAGCAAGGCATGCAGCAATGCGATGCTCCATGGTGGAGAGGTTGAGCATGCCGCCCATGAATTGCACCTGATCGAGGCACACGTCGAGCACGTAATCGATCCAGGCCGCCAGCGCCTTTTCGGAAAGATTGCCGCGTCCGTCAAGGTCGCCTTGCCGTGGCGCGTCGGCATCGGCCAGCAATGCGAAATAGCGGTCGGTGGAACGTGCAAAACCGCGCAGCGGCGACCACAGGCCACCGGTGTAACCTAGTCCCGTCAGCACGGCGTGGGTGTGCAGGCGCATCACGCGCCCGTTGCCGTCGGTAAATGGGTGTATCCAACCGAGGCGCTGGTGTGCCGCCGCCAACGCCAGTACCGCCGCTTCGCCGCGACGTACGTTGCCGTAGAAAGCCGCCCAGCTTTGCAGGAACGCCGGCACGCTGGCGCGCACCGGCGCCACATGCTTGCCCACCGTGACGTCGCGCTTGCGCAAAACGCCGGGCGTCAGCGCGCCGCCTTCCGCCGTGGCCAGATCCGGGGCGGGGAGCCGGGCGAAAAGCTCACGGTGCAAATCGCCTATCGCTTCGGGGCTGTAGAGGCGGTGCGCACCGTCAATACCCTGATAGCGTTGCTCCACCGCAGCTTCGGTGTCAATGTGTGCGACGGCCAGGCGCTGCCGCTTGGCCAGATCGAGGTTGGCGGAAAAATCCTTGCGCAGCGCCTGCTCGATTTCCGAAGGGCGTGTGTGCTGCCCCTCGATGCGGTTGGTGTAATACGAGTTCATTCCGCGCAGCAGGGCGCGCAATTCAACCGGTGCCGACTGGCCTGCAAGCCGCGTTGCCGCGCGAGTAAGGTCGTGCGCCTTGGCTAAAAGAGGCTCTTGCAGTGCCTCGGCCGGCAGCAAAGGCTCAAATTGGTAGGGCGCGTTATATTTTGCGTTCATGATTGCTAACATCATGAACCATATAAGCTATTGATGCAACAATGAATTGTTGCAATATTGCGACATTTATTGCGTACTATTATTCAAATATTCTGTATTGAGAAATATCCCAAAAGGGTTCGCGCGATAGGCCGAAGAACCGCTCCCAGAGCGCCTCTCAGGCCGTTTACCCTCTACAAGTTGGCGCCTGCTTCAGCGCCGAATAATTCACGAATAATTCACCGGCACCCACGTATAGCCTGCGCCCGCCGCCCGCAGCCGCCCGATGCCGGGGAAGGACAGATGCGCAATCCCGACCAGGTAACCCTGCTTGGCAGCCGCGGCGCGTCAGGGAGTCTTGAACGGATTGGTAACGGCCAGCCCGTCAAATATCTGCCCGTGTTGCAGGTCTTCCGAATACAGCACGCTGGCGCCGCCCGCCAGTGCAGCTTGGACGATCAGGCCATCCCAAAACGAAAGCTTGCTCGCCTGACTGCGGCCGATGGCGGCGAGGATCAGCCGGTTGTCGATGTGCACGGTTGGAAATTCCGTATAGCTCGCGACGGTGCGCTCCGCGTCATCCAGAGAAAGCGGCGGCGTCAACTTGCGCGTCACGGTCACATAAAACTCCTGCAGCACCTGGGTGCTCAAGAGAATGTCGCCGTCACCCGCATGCCGCATCAGCAGCGCGCGCGCCAGGTCGCGCTTTTGCGGTGCCTTCCTGTCAAAAACATAGACCAGTACGTTGGTATCGAAGAAAAATTTCATCGCTGGTATAGGTCGTCACGGGTCCAGCGTTTGCGTCCCCGGGCGGAGTGGGTTTTGTCGGAAATCGCCAGCACCTGCTCCGCCGCGCGCACCAGTTTCAACTCGACACCGGCGTACTGGCCGAGGTAATTGCGCAGCACAGCGTTGACCGATGTGCCTTGCCCCACGGCACGCTGACGCGCTTGCTTGAGCACTTCGTCGGGAACCGCGATTGTCAGATTAGCCATTTGATGTCTCCCGAAACACAAAACCTGTGTAGCACGGGTTTATGTTATCACGACGCTCAGCCGACATCTCCTCGACCTGTCCGTGGTGACGTGTAGGTAGATGGGGCGATCCATCCTACATGCTGCGCCGGTATTGCCCGCCCACTTCAAACAGGGCGTTGGTGATCTGCCCCAGCGAGCAGACGCGCGCCGCATCCATCAGCACGTCGAACACGTTCTGGTTGTCGATCACCGCCTGCTGCAGGCGTTGCAGTTGCTTCGGGGCTTGGTCTTTGTTACGGGCATGAAAATCGGCCAGTCGTTGTAGCTGCGACTGCTTTTCCTCCTCGGTCGAGCGGATCAGTTCAATCGCCTGCGGCATGCCCGAATCGTGCGGGTTGCGGAAGGTGTTGACGCCGATGATCGGGTACGAGCCATCGTGCTTCTTGTGCTCGTAGTACATCGATTGTTCCTGGATCTGGCCGCGCTGAAAGCCGGTCTCCATCGCACCGAGCACGCCACCGCGGTCGCTGATGGCTTCGAATTCCTTGAGCACGGCTTCTTCGACCAGGTCGGTCAGCTCTTCGATGATGAACGAGCCCTGGTTCGGGTTTTCGTTCTTGCCGATGCCCCATTCGCGGTTGATGATCAGCTGGATCGCCATCGCGCGGCGCACCGATTCTTCGGTCGGCGTGGTGATCGCTTCGTCGTAGGCGTTGGTGTGCAGCGAGTTGGTGTTGTCGTAGGTCGAGATCAGCGCCTGCAGGGTGGTGCGGATGTCGTTGAAGGCAATTTCCTGTGCGTGCAGCGAACGGCCGGAAGTCTGTGAATGAAACTTGAGTTTCTGGCTGCGTTCGTTGCCGCCGTACTTGTTCTTGATGGTGGTGGCCCAGATGCGCCGCGCCACGCGGCCGATCACCGCATACTCCGGGTCCATGCCGTAGGAGAAGAAAAACGACAGGTTGGCGGCGAAGTCATCGATGTGCATGCCGCGCGCAAGGTAGGCTTCGACGAAGGTGAAGCCGTTCGACAACGTCAGCGCGAGCTGCGAGATCGGGTTGGCGCCAGCTTCGGCGATGTGGTATCCGCTGATCGATACCGAGTAGAAGTTGCGTACCTTGTGGTGGACAAAGTACTCGGCGATGTCGCCCATCACCTTGAGCGAAAACTCGGTCGAGAAAATGCAGGTGTTCTGGCCCTGGTCTTCTTTGAGGATGTCGGCCTGCACCGTGCCGCGCACGTTTTCCAGCACCCAGGCGCGAATCTTCGCAGCTTCATCGGCAGTGGGATCACGGTCGTTATCCATCTTGAACTTGTCAAGGTTCTGGTCGATTGCGGTGTTCATGAAGAACGCGAGGATGGTCGGCGCCGGGCCGTTGATCGTCATCGAGACACTGGTGTTGGGGCTGGTCAAATCAAAGCCGCCGTACAGCACCTTCATGTCGTCGAGCGTAGCGATCGAGACGCCTGAATTGCCGACCTTGCCGTAAATGTCCGGGCGCAGGTTCGGGTCGTTGCCGTACAGCGTGACCGAGTCGAACGCGGTCGAGAGGCGCTTGGCCGCCATGCCTTCGGAGACATGATGGAAGCGCTTGTTGGTGCGGAACGGGTCACCCTCGCCGGCGAACATGCGCGTCGGGTCTTCGTTCTCGCGCTTGAAGGCGAACACGCCGGCGGTGTAGGGGAAGGAGCCCGGCACGTTTTCGAGCAGCAGCCAGCGCAGTTGCTCGCCGTGGTCTTCAAAACGCGGCAGGGCCACCTTGCGTACCTTGGTGCCCGAAAGCGAGGTGGTGGTGAGGTCGGTGCGGATTTCCTTGTCGCGAATCTTCACGACATATTCATCGCCTGCGTAGGCTCTCTGCATTTCGGGCCATTGGGCAAGGAGTTGCCTGGCTTCGGGTGTGAGGCGTGCTTCGCGCTCGGCAGCGAGGTGCTCCAATCCTGCCAGAGAGGCATCGTTGAAACCGTTGGTGGAAGCGCCTTTTGAGGCGATTGCCTTGGAGGCGCGCAACTGCTGCGCCTCGCGCGCCAGTGCCACTTGTGCTTTTGCCTGCGCGTGATAACCACGCACTGTGTCGGCAATTTCCGACAGGTAACGCACCTTGGCCGGCGGCACGATCGGCGTCTGGTTGCTGGACGACTTCACTTTCACCTTGGGGAGCCGGCTTTGCTTGAGAGTCAGGCCCAGCTCCGTGAGCTTCGGGCATAGACCCTGGTAGAGGGCGGTCACGCCATCGTCATTGAAGCGGCTCGCCATGGTGCCGTAGACCGGCATGTCTTCGGAGGCAACGCTCCAGGCTTCACGGTTGCGCTGGTATTGCTTGCGCACGTCGCGCAGCGCGTCGGGTGCGCCCTTGCGGTCGAACTTGTTGATCGCCACAAAATCGGCAAAGTCGAGCATGTCGATTTTTTCCAACTGCGAGGCGGCGCCGAACTCCGGCGTCATCACATACAGGCTGGCGTCGACCAGCGGCACGATCGCGGCATCGCCCTGGCCGATGCCCGAGGTTTCCACGATGATCAGGTCAAACCCTGCGACCTTGCAGGCCGAAATCACGTCGGGCAACGCCTTGGAGATTTCGCTGCCGGCTTCGCGCGTGGCCAGCGAGCGCATGAAGATGTTCGCGCGGTTGCCAACTGAGTTGATCGCATTCATGCGAATCCGGTCGCCGAGCAGGGCGCCGCCCGATTTGCGCCGCGACGGGTCGATCGAGATTACGGCGATCTGCAGGCCATCGCCCTGGTCAAGCCGAAACCGGCGAATCAATTCATCGGTGAGCGAACTCTTGCCGGCACCGCCGGTGCCGGTAATGCCGAGCGTCGGTGTCCGGGTCTTGGCGGCAACGTCGAGCATCGCTTTGTGCAAGTTGGCATCGGCCTTGCCGTTTTCGATGGCCGTGATCCATTGCGCCAGTGCGCGGCGCTGCGGCTGGGCCGGGCCGCGCAACGCATCAAGCGTCTTGGGCGCGTAGCTGGACAGATCGACATCGCAACGTTCGAGCATGTCCCAGATCATGCCGACCAGGCCGAGTTTCTGGCCGTCTTCCGGCGAGTAGATGCGCGTGACGCCGTAGGCATGCAGGTCGCGGATCTCGTCGGGCACGATCACGCCGCCGCCGCCCGCAAAAATCTTGATGTGAGCGCCGCCGCGCTCCTTGAGCAGATCCACCATGTATTTGAAATACTCGACGTGCCCGCCCTGGTAGCTCGACATCGCGATGCCCTGCGCGTCTTCCTGCAGGGCCGCCGTGACCACTTCGTCGACCGAGCGGTTGTGCCCGAGGTGGATGACTTCGGCGCCTTGTGCCTGCAGGATGCGGCGCATGATGTTGATCGAGGCGTCGTGGCCGTCGAACAGGGAGGCAGCGGTAACAAAGCGCACCTTGTTCTTGAGGCGCGGGCTTTCAAGCTGTTTTTGCACAGAAAGGTCGGTCATGGCACGCCTCGTGGTCTTGCGTAGTGTTGCATCGTCCGGCGTGATCAGCGGCGCCGGTATTCTGAAAACGGGTCGGGCAAAGATTGTATGCCGTGCGCTCCAGGCACCTACGGCGCGCCGGGACGCCATTAGTGCTGTGCTCCGGAGGACGAAGCCTACTTGACGTTTACGTTAACGTCAACCAAGCGGCCGACAAAGGATTTTGCATGGCTCTTGCCATGAAATCCGCTCCAGGAGCGGTTCTTCAGTGGGGTGCCGCCAACATCCGCTCCTGGAGCGGGTTCTGGCGGGTCAGGTGATCGGCGGCTGGACGTTGGTTAGCAGCCAGAACATGCCGAGCTTGGAGGCGGCATCAAGGAAATTCTCGAACTCCACCGGCTTGCGCACATAGGCGTTGGCGCCGCGCGCGTAGCTGTTGATCACGTCTTCCTCTTCGATCGAGGTCGTGAGCACCACCACCGGCATGTATTTGGTGCGCTCTTCAGAGCGCACCCGCTTGAGCACATCGAGCCCCGAGACCTTCGGCAGGTTGAGGTCGAGGATCATCAGAATCGGCATCGGCTCGCCGGTGCCGGCAAAGGCATTGTCGCCAAACAGGTAATCAAGCGCCTTGGCGCCGTCGTCGGCGACCACCACCTTGTTGAGCAGGTTGGCACGCTTGAAGGCGAGCACGGTGAGCGTGGCGTCGTCTTCGTTGTCTTCCACCAGCAAAATCGTACCCTGCGTCATGTGTCAGGCTCCTCGTGGGGCAAGGTTATCCGAAATTCGGCGCCTTTGCCAGTCTCGCCATGCGCATGAATCGTGCCGCCGTGCCGCGCCACGATGCGAAACACCGTGGCCAGGCCAACGCCGGTGCCCTCGAATTCCTTCACGCCGTGCAATCGCTGAAACGGCTGGAACAGCTTGTCGGCGTAGGCCATGTCGAAGCCGGCGCCATTGTCGCGCACGCGAATCTCGACACCCCGGGCTGCGGGGGACGCGTCGATTTCAATCACCGCGTGCACCACGTGGCGCGAATACTTAAAGGCGTTGCCGAGCAGGTTGTCGAGCAACAAGCGCATCAGCCCCGGGTCGGCCGACACGCTCATGCCGGGCATGATGCGCCAATCCACATCGCGCCCCGGCGCCTGGCGCGCCAGCTCGGCGCCGACTTCGGCGGCCAGCGCCGAGAGATCGACCGGGCTGCGCTTGAGTGGGCCACGGGTTACGCGCGACAGGCGCAGCAGGTCGTCAATCAGGTCGCCCATGCGCTGGATGCCAAGGCGAATCCGCTGCAGGTGCGAGGCACCGCTCGGCGCCAGCGAGGGGCCGAGTTCATCGACCAGCAGCTTGCTGAAACCGTCGATGCCGCGCAAGGGGGTGCGCAGGTCGTGCGATACCGCGTAGGCGAATGCCTCGAGCTCGCGATTGGCGGCGGAGAGGTCGGCGGTGCGCGCCACCACCTTGCGTTCCAGACCGGCGTTGAGCGCCTGCAATTCTTCTTCCTTCCGGGCCAGCTCGGTGATGTCTGCCGCGCGGTAAAACACGTGGGTGACGCGGCCCGTGGTATCGGCGATCGGCACCAGCAGCGAGTCGCGCCGGTGGGTGCCGGTCGGTGTCGGCAGGTCGGTCTGGTAGCGCACCATTTCGGCAGTGCGCACACATTTCCAGAACGAGGCCAGTCTGGCATCGGTTTCCGCCGATGTCAGGCCGACGATTTCACGCAAGAACTGGTTTATCGGCTTGCCGGCCCAGTCGGACACGACAATGCCCGCATAGCGTGCTTCATAGAAACGCCAGAGCGCCTGGTTGAATCCTTCAATGATGAGGCGATCCGATTCCACCCGGTAGATCGCCATCAGGTCAGACGTATTCTGGAATGTCGACGTGAACAGGTGCTGCAGGCTGCGTACTTCTTCCTGAGCTTCCGTCACGGCAGTGACATCGATCGCGATGCTGTAGCAGCCCACAACGTTGCCACTCGCGTCGCGATGCGGCACCAGGCTGAAATCCAGAACCCTTGCCATCGCGCCCGGCGCATCATTGATGCGCCGGTAACTCACCGTGGTGCCGCCCAGGGCCTTCTCAAATTGCGCATCGACTTTCTGCAGTGTGGCCGGGCTGGCAAAGTCGCGAAAGTTCTTGCCCACCGTATCGGCTGCCTTGCGGTTGAATACGGTTTCCCAGGTGCGGTTGGCAAATCGCAAGACCAGATCCCGGTCGAAATAGCCGATCGATGCCGGCGCGCTGTCGGTGATGAGGCGTAGTTCCGCTTCGTTGTCGCGCAACGCCCGCTCGGCGTTGACTTGCGCCGTGACGCCGCGGCCGACGCCGTGATAGCCGATGAAGGCACCGTGATCGTCATAACGCGGCCGGCCGCTGAGCCGTGCCCAGATCAGGTTGCCGTCGGCCCCGGGGCGCCCGACGAGCATTTCGCGAAATTCTTCGTGTCGTTCCAGCAGGGCCCGGTGTGCGCTCCATTGGTTGTCGTCAATGTTGATGTAGCCCAGCTCCCAATGGGTCTTGCCGAGATCCTGCTCGGCCCTGACGCCGAACCTTGACAGCACCGCGCCCTCGCGCCGGGTCAGGCGGTGCCGGGCGTCCATTTCCCAGTACCAGTCGGAAGACAGCTCGAGCAATGCACGGGAGCGGCTCTCGCTCTCGCGCAATTGGGCGGCGCCATGCATCCGCTCGGTGATGTCGCGCCCGGTGCCGCGATAGCCGGTGAAATGGCTATCGGTATCGAACAACGGCTTGCCGCTGACGGAAGACCAGCGCACCTCGCTGTTGTCGTTCAAAAAACGGTACTCGAAGTCGCGGAACGGTTCGCGCCGGTCCAGCAGGGCACGATGTTCGGCCCACATCTTGTCATCGACAGCAGACACCGGCAACTCCCAGCGCAACTTGCCGACGATGGATGAGGCGTGCGTACCGTTGATTGCCAGCAGGGATTCCGACATGAAGGTAAACCGGTAATCGGCGTCCTGCTCCCAGAACCAGTCCGACGACAGCTCCGCCATGTCGCGCATGCGCTGCTGTTCCTGCTGGAGCAATCTCTCCTGGCGCCCGGTGTTTTGCATCGCCTTGCGTGCTGCACTGGCCAGTTTCGATATTTCATCACGGCGGCTGTCCGCAGCCTCATCGAGCTTGCGCAGCACGGCCTCCGTGAGCCCGCCGGCCGCGACAAAATCTGCAGTGCCTTGCTCCAGGGCGGTGAGGCGCCGCGACTGCCTTGCCAGCCAGCGGCCCAGGCTTAACCACACCAGCAGGCCGATGGCCAACAACGCCAACGCCGCAATGCCCAGCACCTGCCACACGCCCAGTGGCAGGATGATGCGCCGCTCAATGCGAATCTGCGGGCCGGCAGGTTCGTCGCTCCAGTTCATCAGGCGCGTCGAGGTTGTCGGCGGAGCCGGATCGCCGGCCGCTGACAGGGCAGGGGATTCCGCAACCACCTGGCCCTTCCAGAGCAGGCAAACCGCAGTGTCGGGATATACATTGCGCCCGAGTAGCGCATTGTCGACCGGGGCGAACAGGAAAAGGTGGCCGCGGCCGCTCGCCAGGGTCACCGGCAGGCTGAACGAGCGATACAGCGTTTGGTCGAGTTGGCCGAAAATCCAGGCCGGCTGCGCGCTTGCGGCCGGCAGTTCGAGATCCTGCGCGGAGCGCGTGCGTGTGCTGTGCACGATGTGGTTGGCGGCATCCGTGAGCACGATGTGGCTGAACGTGCCTTCCCCGCCGAGGGCCGTGCTGAACGCAGTGAGGCGTGCCCGCAGGAGGCGCACGTCAGGCTCCTCCAGTACCCGGCTTACCAGCAGTTGGGAGCGGAACGCCTCGGCCTGTAAGCGCCAATCGCTCTCCATGCCGGTGATGCGCGCCTTGAAGTGACCCGCGGCGGTATCAAGCTGATGCCGACCCACGGAACTGCCGATGAGGCGCGACGCCAGGGCAATCCCTAACGCAGTGACTACCAGTGCGATCGCCAGGGCGACCAGCAGGCGCCATGCAAGGCTTCTGCGCAGGGAGGCGGATTTGGCGAACATGGTTCTCAGGGTTTACGCCCGGCCCAGCGGTCTACCAGCATGGAGTCGAGCGCAAAACGCTGTGCCGCCGCGTCGCCGGCCGTGCTGGCGCGAAAGAAGGCTTCGGTGTCACGCAGCTGCGCCGTCGAAAATTTGCCGTCGGTGCTGTATTGGCGCGGA
The DNA here is from genome assembly GCA_947473125.1 of Burkholderiales bacterium. GTDB lineage: Bacteria > Pseudomonadota > Gammaproteobacteria > Burkholderiales > JAEUOS01 > CANJDH01. The sequence goes on along the minus strand of CANJDH010000004.1, from coordinate 41,047 downwards.
TACTTCCTGAACACGGCGACGAAGGCCTTGCGTTCGGCAGCGGGGAGTTCGAGCACATCGGCGATCTGCTCGGGCGTGCGGCGCGCCAGTTCAGCCAGTGCACGTTGCACCACCTTCACCATGCGCTCGGCCAGGCCGGCGCGGGCACTGACCAGGTCGGCACGTGCGATCAGGGTGGCGCGCAAAAAGCCCGCGCCCGGCGTGGTGCGCGCATCCGCTGGGTTGCCGGTACTGAACAGCTGGAATGCCAGGCGCTCCTCGGCGAGACGTGTGCCGAACGGCTCGTCGCACATCGAGGCATCGACAGTCTTGCTGATAAAGGCGGCGCTCTGGGTTTCCCAGCTTTGGCCGGCGGCGATATAACGTACGCCGTCCGGGGCCACATTGTGGGTGCGCAGCACCAGGTCGGCGAGAAGATGCGAAGTGGTCTTGGTCGACAGGGAGTTGCTGTGGATGCCGATCACGCGCCCCTTCAGGTCGGCCACCGACTTGACGCTGCCGGCCAGGTCGGCGCGCACCATCAGGGTGTAGAGCGGCAGGTCGTCCAGCGCGGCCAGTGCCACCAGGCGGCGTTCGCCGACATTCGTGCCCATGGCGGCGGGCAGCCCGAAGACCGCAAAGTCGGTGTTGCCCGAGAGCAGCTCCTTGATGGCGACGCCGCCGCCGCCGACAAAGCGCATGCGCACTGCAAGGCCTTCGGCGCGATCCAGGCCGAGTTTGACGGCCAGCTCCAAAGGCATCGATACCGAGTTGCCCGGGCCGGGCACGCTGAGGGTGACCGGGGTGGGCGCCGCGGTCTGGGCGACGCCGATTGTCGGTGTCGGTAGCGCCAGCGCGGCCGACACTCCTCCCATGGCGCGCAGCAGGCCGCGGCGCGTGATGCTGCCTGTGCCTTCGGCCGCGCGCGGCGCCCCGGCGCCCGGGACGCGATCAATGGTGTGAGGCATGTTATGTGTTCTCCCGCGGCGCAACGCCGCCATGTTTCCCCGCCTTCCCCGAATATAGGGCCTTACGCGATTGTGCGTCCATTGAATTTGCGTATTTTGCGGCGCTTATCGAGGGCGCCGGGTGGCGCCGGTCAGCCACGGGAGTCTGCAATGGTCTGCTTCCTGAGACGTGGGGCATCGGCGCCGCAACGACACAGTTGTTAACACCATTTTCGCCCGAGTCTGGTGCACCGATTGCCGCCCTGCGGCGTTTGTCACAGACAAACCCGTTTCGGGTTGTCGGCAATCTCTCTGGAGCGTAGGCAAACAAGCATGAAAACCTGGTTCAATGCAATTCGGCCAAGCCTGAAGCGGCTCGTGGCAGCCAGTCTGGCGCTGATACTGTGTGGCGGTGTCGCGATCGCGCAAGAGGCGCCCGATGCCACCATCAAGCGCGCCGTAGGGGAAGTGACGGCCGAGCTCAATGCCGACAAGGCGATCCAGGGCGGCGACCGGCGGCGCATCAACGCCCTGGTCGACGGCAAGGTCATGCCGTATGTGAACATTGCGCGCATGACCCAGGCAACGCTCGGCCCGCACTGGTCGCGCATTACGCCCGAGCAGCGCCAGGCGCTGGGCTACGAGTTCAAACGCCTGCTGACCAACACCTATGCCGGTGCATTCGCCGGTTACAAGCCGGACACCCGGATCGAATACCGGCCGCTGCGCGTGCAGCCCGGCGATACCGACGCCACAGTGCGCTCGCTGGTGAGTGCCGGCGGCGCGGAGCCGATTCCGATCGACTACTACCTGGAGCAGGTCGACGGCACCTGGAAGGTGATCGATTTCGCCGTCTTTGGCGCGCGCCTGGTCGAGGTCTACAAGGGCCAGTTTCAGGGCGCGATCGCGTCCAATGGCGTCGACGGGCTGATCAAGGCGCTTGTGGCCAAGAACAACGTCAACGAAGCGGCCACGGGCCCGCGCTAAGGCGCAGGGCTTGCACGCCCGCCCCTTGCACGCACCCTCCAGGGCCACTCAGGCCGGGCCAGGCATCACGTAGGGAGAGTCCGCCACACTCCACGGCGCAGGCGGCTCCATCTTGAAGATCTGCCGGTAGTGCACTTCGTCGGGGCCGTCGCCGATGCGCAGCAGGCGGCCCCAGGCGAGGGCCTGGTGGATCGGCGTGTCGTCCGAGCCGCCCATGGCGCCGAACACCTGGATGGCGCGGTCGGCGATGGTCTGCAGCAGGTTGGGTACGGCAATTTTCACCAGCGACACGTCGCGCCACGCGCCGTGGTGGCCGTCGCGATCCAGTAGCCAGGCGCAGCGCAGCGTCAACAGGCGCGCCTGCTCGATGCCAACGCGCGCTTCGGCGATCCAGCGCTGCACCGTGTCGTAGTCGATCACGGCGCGCCCAAAGGCGCGGCGCTCCCTGGCGCGCGCCATCATCAACTGCACCAGCATTTCGCACAGGCCGAGCGAGCGCATGCAGTGGTGCACGCGCGCCGGGCCGAGGCGCACTTGCGCCAGCCTGAAGCCGTCGCCGGGCTTGCCGAGCAGGTTTTCCTTGGGGACCCGCACATCGACAAAATCGATTTCGCCGATCGGGGCCACATGGTCATCGCAACCCATCCAGCGGATGTTGCGCACCAGGCGCACGCCCGGCGCATCCATCGGTACCATGATCATCGAATGGCGGCTGGTGCGGTTGATGCCGACCGCAGCGTCGGTTGCCGCGCCATCTGCGGCGTGTCCGGCGCCGTCGGCGATGCGCCCCATCACCATCAGCATCGAACAGCGCGGGTGCGCGGCGCCGGTGGAAAACCACTTGCGGCCGCTGATCACGTAGTCATCGCCGCGTGCTTCGATGCGGCAGGCGATGTTGGTCGCGTCCGACGACGCCACCGCCGGCTCGGTCATCGCGAAGGCCGAGCGCGTCCGGCCTTCGAGCAAGGGCCGCAGCCAGCGCTCCTTCTGGGCCGGCGTGCAGGCGTGCTGCAGCGTGATCATGTTGGGCACGTCCGGCGGGTGGCAATTGAAGGCTTCCGAGGCCCAGAACACGCGCCCGAGCAGTTCGGCCAGCGGCGCGTACTCGAGGTTGGTGAGGCGCGTGCCCGGTTCGTCCGGGGCGAGGTCGGGCAGACCCAGGTTCCACAGACCGGCGGCGCGCGCCTTCGCCTGCAGTGCCGGCATGAAGGGGGCGGGTTCACCGCGCCGCACCACATGCTCGATCCATTCGCGATTGCGCGGCAGGATCTCGGTGTCGAAAAAGGCTTGCAGGCGGCCCAGCCATTCTTGCGCACGCGCAGAAGAGTCGAAGTCCATCAGGTATAGTCCATCCAAATATAAGAGGAGACACAGCATGCGAAGCATAGCGAAGATTGCGGGCGCGATGATTCTGGCGCTTGGCGCCTGCGGCGTGCAGGCACAAGGCACTTTTCCGAACAAGCCGATCAAGGTGATCGTGCCTTACCCGGCCGGCGGTATTGTCGATGTGGTCGGGCGCGTCATCACCGACAAGCTCTCCGTCATGTGGGGTCAGCCCTTCATCACCGAAGCGCGCCCCGGCGCCAACTCGAACATCGGCACCGACGCGGTGGCCAAGGCGGCACCCGACGGCTATACCTGGCTGATCACCGGCCCTGCGCTGACTGCGAACCCTAGTCTGTCGACCAACGCCGGCTGGGACCCGAAAAAGGACTTCAACGGACTCGGCATCGCCGCCTGGACCACCTCCGCCATCCTGGTGCCGGCCAACTCGCCGGCCAATACACTCAAGGAGTTTGTGGCGCTGGCCAAGGCCAAGCCCGGCATGAACTATGGCAATCCCGGTACCGGTTCGTCGATTCACCTGTCGACGGAATTGTTGAAGCAGGTCGCCGGCATCCAGCTCACGTCGATCGGCTACAAGGGCCAGCCGCAGGTGGTGACCGACCTGATCGGCGGCCAGCTTGACGTGGCCTTCGTCTCGATCGGCCTGATCACACAGCATGTGCAAAGCGGCAAGTTGAAGGCGCTTGGCGTGATCAGCCCGCAGCGCTCAAAACAACTGCCGAATGTGCCGACCATGGCTGAAGCTGGCTACGCCGAGGCCGGCGTATTGCCCTGGTATGCGTTTTTTACCCGCTCCGGTGCACCCAAGGAGGTGCTCGACAAAATCAATGCGGACTTTTCCAAGGTGCTGGCGATGCCCGACGTCAGGGAAAAAATGGAAAAGCTCGGCGGTGAAGTCGGGCAACCGATGACGGTGGCTGAAATGAGCCGGCTGATCGCGTCCGACACCGACAAGTGGGCCGCGGTGATCAAGGCCGGCAACATCAAGCTCGACTGAACGTGGGTTTGCCTGATGGTTTGCCCGACGCCTTGCGCAACGCCCTGTGCGAGCGCCTCGGCATCGAGGTGCCGATTTTCGGGTTTTCGCATTCGGTCGACGTTACCGTGGCGCTGGCAGAGGCCGGTGGCTTCCCGGTATTCGGCGCGGCACGCGAAATGCCGGACCGGATCGAAGCCGACCTGAAAGAGATTCGCGCACGCATCGGCGCACGGCCGTTCGGCGTCGACATCATGTATCCGGCGCTGGCGGCGGACGAACCGGACCGCGAGTCTGCCAAGGCCAAGCTGCCGGCTGCCAGCGTCGCGTTTGTAGAAGGCTTGCGCAAAAAATACGCCGTGCCGGACCAAACCAAACCGCATTTTTTCTCGCATGTGTTGCGCAACCAGAAGCTGTTTCGCGACCAGACCGAGGCGGTGCTGGCATCCGACGTCAACGCCGTTGCCACCGCAGTCGGCCTGCCGCGCGAAGTGATTGCCGCGGCAAAAGCGCGCGGCAAGGTGAGCTTCGCGCTGATCGGCTCGGTACGCCATGTGGTGCCCGCGCTCGCTGCCGGGGTGGATGTGCTGGTTGCGCAGGGCAACGATGCCGGTGGCCACACCGGCCCGGTCGGCACCTTCACGCTGGTGCCGCAGATCGTCCAGGCCGCCGGCAACACCCCGGTGCTGGCGGCCGGCGGCATCGGCCACGGCGCGCAGATTGCCGCGGCGCTTACCATGGGCGCGCAGGGCGCATGGCTCGGCACCGCGTGGCTCGCTACGCGTGAATACCACACCCCGCCGGTGTTACTCAAGAAAGTATTGGCGGCCACCAGCGAAGACACGGTGATGACGCGCGCCCACAGCGGCAAACCGTGCCGCGTGCTCAAAAGCGCCTGGGTCGATGAATGGGAGGCGCCGGGCGCCCCGGCACAACTGCCGATGCCCTACCAGCATGCCCTTACCGGTGAATTGCTCGCCGCCATCGAGGAACATCAGGTGGAACCGCTGGTGTATGAAGCGCTCGGGCAAAGCTGCGCCTGGTTCAACGAATTGACGACCGTGCACGAGGTGGTCGAGCGCCTGGTGCGCGAGACCCGGGCCGCGTTTGCGCAGTCCTCCTCTTATCGCTAAGGATTCAATGTCGCACGCACCACTTTCCCTCGATGCCCTGCTGCGCCCGCAATCGGTGGCTATCATTGGTGCCTCCACCAACCAGCACAAGGTCGGCGGCGTGCCGGTGGCGCTGCTCAGCACGCTGGGTTATGCGGGTCGGGTGATTCCGGTGCATCCGCAGGCGTCCGAGATCCAGGGCCTGCCGGCGGTGCGCAGCATTCTCGATGCCGGTGGCGCGGTCGACCTCGCCATCATCGCGGTGCCGGTGGCCCATGCCGAACAGGTGATGCGTGAATGTGTGCAGGCCGGCGTCAAGGCGGCCATCATGTTCACCTCGGGTTTTGCCGAAGTCGGCGGCGACGGCGTCGCGCAACAGGCCAACATGGCAAAGATTGCGGACGATGCCGGTATGCTGCTGGTCGGCCCCAACTGCCTGGGCGTGATGAACCTGCGTGCGCGCCTGTTCGCGACGTTTTCGCCGGGGCCGCTGGCCGGGGTGCCGCCGGTCGGCAAGATCGGGCTGGTGAGCCAGAGCGGCGCCTTCGGCGGCTATGCCTATTCGATGGCGCGCAAGGGCGGCCTCGGCTTGTCGCACTGGGTTACCACCGGCAATGAAGCGGGGGTGCAGGCGGCCGACGTGATCGAATGGTTCGCGCATGACGATGAGACCGAAGTGATACTGGCCTACCTCGAAGGCTGCCGCGACGGCCCGCGCCTGCGCCACGCCTTGCTGGCGGCGCGCGACGCAAAAAAACCGGTGGTGATCGTCAAGGTCGGGCGCACCGCGGCGGGCGCGCGCGCAGCGATGTCGCACACCGCGGCCTTGGCCGGTGAAGACGCGGTCTACGACGCCGTGTTTGAGGAGTGCGGCGCCCTGCGCGCATTCACGATGGAAGAATTCTTTCGCATGGGGCAGACTTTTGCCACGGCACATTTGCCAGCGCACCCCGCCACCGCCATCATCACGCTCTCCGGCGGCGTCGGCACGCTGATGGCAGACCGCGCCGAAGATCTGGCGCTGGACCTGCCGCCGATGAACGAATCTGAGGCAGCCGCGCTCAAGGCGGCGGTGCCATTCTGCTCGACCGCGAATCCCATCGATGTGACCGGCCAGGTGATCGGCACGCCCGATGTGCTGGTCACTGCCTGTGCGGCGGTGGCCGAAGGCGGGCGCTATGGCGCGATTGCGCTGTTCACGGCAGCGGGGGCGTTCTCGCCGGTGTTCTGGCCGGCGCTGCGCGACTCCGCGAAGGCGCTGGCGGGCCGCCCCGGCATTGCCGCAGCGATCTCCGGCATGGTCACCGACGCTCAGCGACGCGAGCTGATGGAACTGGGCTGCCTGGTGTTCGAAGAGCCGACTCACGCGATCGAGGCAATCGCCAACCTGAACCGCTTTGTGCGCGTCTGCGCGAATGCGCGTGAGGTATCTGCTCCGGCCGCAAACAAGCTTGTCTTGCCGCGCGCGGGCGCCCTCAACGAAGCCGAGTCACTGGCCTTCCTGGAGCAGGCCGGGGTGCGCGCCGCACCGTATGCCGTGGCGTTGAGCGCCGATGATGCAGCTGCGGTGGCGCAACGCTTCGATGCACCGGTGGCGATCAAGGTGCTGTCGCGCGACCTGATGCACAAGAGCGATGTCGGCGGCGTGCGCCTCAACGTGCGCGGCGCCGATGCCGCGCGGGTGGCCTTCGACGCAATCAAGGCCGATGTCACAAGAATGGCTCCTGGAGCGGCTTTCGAGGGTGTTATCGTCGCAAAAATGGTCAAGCCGGTGCTCGAATGCATGGCCGGGGCACGGCTCGACCCGGTGTTCGGGCCGATCGTTGCGTTTGGCGTAGGCGGCACCGAAGTCGAGTGGATCAAGCGCGTCGCCCTGGTGACCGCGCCGGCGGACCCGCGCCGGGTGCGCGAGTTGCTCGAGCGCCTCGACATTCCCCGCCGGCTCGACGGTTGGCGCGGCGGGCCGAAGATTTCGGTTGATGGGCTGGTGGACGCGGTGTGTGGTGTCGCGCAACTCGCCGCCGCTGCGGGCGAGCGCCTGGTGAATCTCGAGATCAATCCGCTGATGGTGACGGTGGATGGCGTGTTCGCGGCGGATGCGGTGGTGGAATTGAAGTAGTGGCAGGCTGGAGAGGCGCTCCAGGAGCCGTTCTTGGGGGAAAAGCTGCCAGAAAGCGCTTCCACCAAGGGTTTCTAGGCATCAATGGGGCGGATTTTCTTCAATGTGGCGGCCGCGTAATTCCTGCGGCCTTTGATATCGGCTTTGGCGTTCGCCGTTCGCTTCAACGTTCCCGCTTCGAAGGCTTGAAGAATTTCTTGTTCTTCGGCATTTGGCTTTTTCATTGTGGTCAAGTTCGTATCCTTCAACGCTGAACAGCGGTCGTAATCCCTTCTTCATCAGGGAAGTGAAGGGAACAACACGGCATCCGGCCCCAGTTCTTCCGCGATCACGCGGATGCCTTCCCAAACAAGGGTAGCCAATAGATGCGAGCCGGCCCACAGGTCGGAGGTGGAGCGGGCCTGCGCGATAAAACCTTGCACCGAGCCGAAGCTCATGGCGAGCAGTGCTGGCTCCGATTTGCCGGAATCGGTTTTCGACAGGGCGCCAGTCAATGCCGACACGATATCCAGATGCGCCCAGATGGAATGGTCGGGTACACGGGTGTCGGCTGGCAGCAAGCGCCACAGATCGCCGATATCCGGCGCCGCCAGCGCAGGTTCAGGGCCAAAGCGCCAGAACGAAAGCAGTGTCAGGCGGTAGTCAACGTTGCCCTGCGCATCGCGTTCGATCAGGTTGAGAAAATGGTCCAGGCTGGCGTTGCGAACGTGCGCCGCATGAATAGCCAAGGTAAAAGCCCATGGTTTTGCGGCCGCCGGCCAGCGATACATGCAGTGCGCTTTCAGTGGCCGCAGTGAGCTCGCGCACGAGGTTGGTAGGCGTAGGCGCAAGCGTGCGTTTGCTTGCAACCATCGCAAGTGCGGGCGCCAGTGATGCAGGCCAGATCGCGCAGGGCATGGCCCAGAGCGCCGCGCCAATGGTTGCCTGGGAAGGATGGCGGCTGGTGTGCCCCGGCATTTGCAAAGTCAAGGGCGTACAAGCCGATTGCCAGCACCGGATGCACGGTAGGCGTTGCGCTCATCGAAGCCCACCCTCCGAAGCGCGGTTCGCATGAACCCTTGTCAAACTGTGCTTGCGTGAGTTCACCAATGGGCCCATGAAGAAAACTGCGTCTTGACCGGCAATACCAAAGGCGTAAGAGGTTACTCCGGATTGACATAGCAGACCGGCTATTTCACAAAGGTTTCGAAAGTGCCCGGAAATTCGCCGGGCAATTGTCGTTGCCGGACGTGTTCGACTCGCGGCAACACCTGTAATCATTGGCGGGGGCGGATAGGGCCATGTGCGTAGCCGGTGACCAGCGGTGTTTTGCGTGTCACCCCCATCCATCGGCGTGCCATTGGCTGAAGAGCTGCTCCAGGAGCCATTCTGCAAGGCAATGCGGCTGTAAGTTTCTCCCACCAAGGTTTTCCATGGCATGCTCGATGAAGAATTTTATGGTTTCAATCGACATGTCTGCGGATTCGATGTTGCGACAGCACGACCACCCCGCAAGAACCAGAGACGCTGGCAGGGCTTGAAGACGCTGCCAAGGCGCGTAAAATATAGAGTCTGCAGGAGACCGCCATGCAAACCATCCTTGACACCGTCAAACCCAAACGTACCCGAAAGCAGGCCAAGCCGCGCAATAAGTTCGATCTGCCGGCAGATGAATATTTGCGCTTGTCCAAGGAAAATGAACGAATTTTGCAGGAGTCTGCCGCTGCGGCAGATCGCGGTGAATTGGTGGAGTTCGATCCAACCACGCGATGAAAGTCAGCTTCACCGCTGCAGGAATCAGGGATTTCGGTTATTGGGAAGCGACCGATCCGCGCGTGGTGAGAAAAATATCAGCACTGATTCTCAGCATCAAGACAACACCGTTCACCGGTTTGGGAAAACCGGAACCTCTCAAAGGAGACCTTGGCGGCTGGTGGAGCCGTCGAATCACGCATGAACACCGGCTGATCTATCGGATTGCCGGCGGAGCGGTGGAAATTATGCAGTGCCGTTATCACTACAAGAAATAATCCGTGCCTGCCAAGTAGGCAACCATGCTTAGCGCCTCCGACAACACCCTCCTCACCCTCACCGGCCCCGGCACCGCCATGGGCGATTATTTCCGGCGTTTCTGGCAGCCGGTGGCGCTGTCGCGCGAACTGCCAGAACCCGACGGCGCGCCGATCCGCATCAAGGTCCTCGGCGAAGAGCTGCTGGCGTTTCGCGCAACCGACGGTCGTGTCGGGGTGATCGAGCCCAAGTGCGCGCATCGCGGCGCCGACCTGTTTTTCGGCCGCAATGAAGACTGCGGCATCCGCTGCATCTATCACGGCTGGAAATACGATGTTGATGGCAAATGCGTCGAGATGCCCAATGTGCCGGCCGGCTCCGGCTACGAGGGCAAGATGGCGATCAAGGCCTACCCGACGCGCGAATTCGGCGACATGGTCTGGGCTTACCTGGGTCCGCCTGAGCACATGCCCGCCGAGATATCGCAGCTTGAGTTCGGTGTGGTACCCGCTTCGCACCGCTACGTGACCAAGCGTCTGCAACAGTGCAATTGGGCGCAGTCGATGGAAGGGGCGCTCGATACCGCGCATTTTTCGTTTTTACACATGCCGGCGCCGGCGATGGCGAAAAACGACACCATGACGGCGGCGGCCGACGAAAGCCGGATCCGCTGGCTGCGCAACGACCCGCTGCCGCAATTCAGCATACTCGACCACGATGTCGGCTTCGTCATCGGCGGCTCGCGGCGTGCCGACGGCAATGATTTGTACTGGCGCATCACGCAGTTCATGCTGCCGGCGCATTCGATCACGCCCTCGCCGATGCCGGGCGAGACCTACTACGGCTACACCTGGGTGCCGATCGACGACGAATCCTGCTGGATCTATGTGTACGCCTGGAATCCGGAGCGGGCCTTGCCCGATGACGAACGCGCGCGTTACGCCAAGGGCGGCTTCGGCCAGTTCGCCGAACTGGGGCCCGGCTACGTGCCGCTGCGCAACCGCAGCAACGATTACCTGATCGACCGCACCGAACAAAAGCTGCGCTCCTTCACCGGCGTGCGCGGCATCGCCGAGCAGGACGCCATGGCGCAGGACAGCCAGGGCCTGATCGTCGACCGTACCCGCGAGCACCTGTCGCCTACCGACGTCGGCGTGGTGCGGTTTCGCCGCGTGATGCTCGACGGCGTCAGGGCCCTGCGTGACGGCAAGGGGCCGGCGGCGGCGCAGCGTCCTGCGAGCTATGACGTGCGCGGCGGCGGGGCCATGGCCCCGGCCGACTTGTCATTTGAAGACGTCATGTTGAAACGATTCGGCAATACCACCGGGAGAGCAAGATCATGAAACAGGCATTGCGAATGGTTGCGTGGCTTTGGTTGTGCATGTGCGGCGCCGCAGGTGCGCAGGATTACCCGGCACGCCCGATCACGGTGATCATCCCGTTCTCCGCCGGCAGCGCCAGCGACGTGATCGGGCGCCAGGTGCTGGAGCGCATGGCCGCGTCGATGGGGCGCGCCTTCATCGTCGACAACCGCCCCGCAGCAGGCGGCAATGTCGGCACCCAGGCGGTGGTGCGCGCCGAGCCTGACGGCTACACGATCCTGATGAGCACCTCCGGCCCGCTGGCAGTGAACCGCGTGCTCAACCCCGCTTTGGGTTACGACCCGGAGCGCGACCTGGCGCCGATTTCGCTCTACGCGGTGCTGCCCAATGTGGTGGTGGTGAGCGCCAAGTTGCCGATCAACACCCTGGCCGAGTTCATCGACTACGTGAAGAAAAATCCGAATACGCCCTACGGCTCGGTAGGGCCGGGCAGCTCGCAGCATCTGGGCGGCGCGTACTTTGAACAGATTGTCGGCGCCAAGATGACCCATGTGCCGTATCGCGTCACCGGGCAACTGGTGACCGATCTGGTATCCGGCCAGGTGCCGGTCAGTTTCCAGCTGGTGCCCAACGTGATCGGCCAGATCAAGGCCGGTACGGTGCGGCCGATTGCGGTGGCGGCAGACAAGCGTCTCGCCGCCTTGCCGAATGTACCGACGGCGGCTGAGGCGGGTACCAGCGGCTATCAATCAGCCGCGTGGTTTGCCTTCCTCGCGCCGCGTGCCACGCCACGCCCCATCATCGACCGCCTGCATCGCGAGATCGTGGCTGCCATGGCCGACCCGGCCCTGCGGGCACGCTTTGCAGACATGGGTACCGAGCCGCTCGCTTCGACGCCTGAAGAATTGGGCCGGCATATATCGGCCGAGATCGTCAAGTGGCGTGATATCACCACTCGGGCCGGGATCAAGATCGAGCCTTGAATCGTTTTATTAGTGGGGTGGCCCAAGAGCGGTGCCGGCAGCCATTCCTGGCGGCAATACCGCCCAAAACCGCTCCGGCAGCGGTTTTCAACGAGGCCGCTCCATGAGAAATCTTCAGGGATACGCTTCAGGCGCGATAGCCGGTCCCGCTATGACGTTCGAGCTGGCGCAGCAGCGCCGGCCATTCACGCCCGACCTCGATGAAGCCGCCCTTGCCGTACATCTTGAGGCCGAGGTCAATCGATTTCTGCTGCGTCTGCGGCGACAGCGGCGACAGCTCTCCGCCGCCTGACAGCGCGTCGATCTGCTGCCGGCAGGCGGTCTCGATGCGGTACATCCAGACGAAGGCTTCGCCAACACTTTCACCGACGCTGAGCAGGCCGTGATTGCGCAGCACCAGGATGCTCTTGTCACCGAGGTCGGCGACGATGCGCGGGCGCTCGTCGGTGGAGAGGGCCGGCCCTTCGAAGTCGTGGTACGCCACCCAGCCCATCACGGTGAGCGCCTTCTGGCTGGCCGGCAACAGACCCTGCTTTTGCATCGCCACTGCCGTGCCGAAGCGGCTGTGCGTGTGGATGATGCACTGCGCGCGCGGCACCGCCATGTGGATCGCGCCGTGAATCACGAAGCCGGCTGGGTTAGCGGGGTAGTCGCTGTCGCCCAGCACCTTGCCGTCTTGATCCACCTTGATCAGCGATGACGCGGTGATTTCGTCGAATAGCATGCCGAAGGGGTTGAGCAGGAAGTGATGTTCCGGCCCGGGCACGCGTGCCGAGAAATGCGTGTTGTTGAGATCGGTCCAGCCGTAGATCGCGGCCAGTTGGTAGGCTGCGGCGAGGTCGATGCGCAATTGCCATTCGGCGGCACTCATGCCGGCCGGTACCGACTCGTTTTTGTGAACCGCTGAGAGGTGTGAGGCCATCTGTAGATTCCTTCTGGAGGCGCGTACCGGCGGGGCCAAGGTGCGCACGCATATCGATTTCCGGGGGGCCAGTGGTCACGGTGAGTGTCCGCTGGGGCGGCTTGTTTATGTCTGGTGGAGCAAAAACAAGTGTAGCATTTGCCTCCAGATCAACAAAAGACAACAACGGAGACTCCATGCCCATTGCCCGGATTTCAATATTTTCCCTGCTTCTGCTGCAAGCCTTGCTGGCCGCACCGGCGCACGCGCAGGCCTATCCCAACCGCACCGTGCGCATGGTCGTCCCGTTCCCGGCCGGACAGGCGACCGACATCATCGCGCGCATGCTTGCGGAACGCCTCACGACAGTGTGGGGGCAGTCGGTGATTGTCGACAACCGCGGCGGCGGCGGGGGTGTGCCGGGCATGATCGCCGGGCGCGATGCGCCGGCCGACGGCTACACGATTACGGTGGGTACCAGCGGCACGATCGGCGTCAATCCTGTCCTGTATCCGAAGCTGCCTTACGACCCGTTCAGGGATTTCGCCATGGTCGGTGGCATGACGATCGTGCCCTTGATGCTGGTGGCGCACCCGACTTTTCAGTTCAACACGGTCAAGGAACTGGTGGATGCAGCGAAAAAGGCCCCCGGCACAATCAACTGGGCCTTCCCCGGTACCGGCACGGCGCAACACCTGACCGGTGAACTATTCAAATCGCGCGCCGCCATCGACCTCGTCGGCGTGCCTTACAAAGGCAGTGGCCCGGCAATGACCGACTTGCTCGGCGGGCAGGTCAAATTGATGGTGGACAGCGTGGCGTCGTCGCTGCCGCACATCAAGGCGGGCAAGCTCAAGTCGATCGCGATGACCAGCGCGACGCGTGTGCCGCAGTTGCCTGAGGTGCCGACGGTCGCTGAATTGGGTTTTGCCGGTTTCGAAGGGGTAGGGTGGGCCGGCCTGGTGGTGCCGATTGCGACGCCGCGCGATATCGTCGAGAAAATCGGCGCCGATGCGCGCCGCATCCTGCAAGAACCGGCGATGCAGGCGCGCATTCTTGATCGTGGAGCGATTGCGGACCCACGCAACAGTACCGAGTTCGCAGCCTTCGTGAGGGCGGAAAATATCAAGTGGGGCGAGATCATCAAGCAGGCCAAGATCCAGGTCGATTGAACCGGAGCGCACACCATGAAGACAGTGCAAATGAGTGCCGCTTGAAGTCGCGCAGCGCACCGCGTTCGACGACCACGAACTGATGCGCAGCCTTGGCAGGCACGCCATCATCAATGTGCCGGTGGTGTGGTGCGGCACCTGTCTTGGCGTACTCAATTTCGCCTGTCCGATGACACACATCGACGCGCCGCACATTGCGGCGGCACGCTGGTTCGGCTTGCTGGCGGTGCCGGCGTGTGCGTACTGCGGCTAGTCCGCCTGCGCGCCGGAAATCCTGACAAGGCGGCCCCAGCGTTCGGTTTCGCTCTTGACGAACGCTGTGTAGTCGTCCACCGTGGTGGGCGAAGCAAAATGCCGGCCTTCACAAAAATATCCTGCACCTCGCGTGAACCCAGGATTGCTCGCAATTCGGTGTTCATGCGCTCCACGATAGGTTGGGGGGTGCCCGCCGGCGCGAACAAGCCATACCAGATTTGTAGATTGGTGTCCTTGAAACCGAGTTCTGCCATGGTCGGCACGTCGGGCAGCGACTCCAGGCGCTTGTCGCCGTAAATGGCGAGCGCGCGCAGGCGGCCCGCCTGGATCAGCGGCACCGCCGGTGCGGTTGATGACACCAGCAGTGTGACCCGGCCGGCCATCAGGTCGGCCAGCGCCGGCGGAATGCCCTTGTAGGGTACGTGTACGAAGTCGAGACCGTGCTGCTCCTTGAGCATTTCAGTGATGAGGTGCGCCGTGCTGCCATTGCCATAGGAGGCGTAGCTCAGCTTGCCCCGCTGCGACTTGCCGTACTCGATGTACTCGCGAATGTTCCGTGCAGGCGTGTCGGGGTGAATGACCAGCACGTGAGGGCCGATGGCGAGCATGGAGATCGGCTGGAAATCCTTGACGGGGTCATACGGCAGCGACTTGTAGAACGCCGGGTTGATGGCGAAGGTATTGGTGATGCCGATGACATAAGTGTAGCCATCAGGCGCGGCCTTGGCCACTTGCTGGGTGCCAATCAGGCCGCCGGCGCCGGGGCGGTTTTCGATCACCACGGGACGGCCCAGTTTTTCCTGCAGGCGCACGGCGAGGGTGCGCGCAATGATATCGGTGCCGCCCCCAGGCGGAAACGGAATCACCATTGTGATCGAGCGCGCCGGCCAGCGCTCTTGCGCCAACGCCCCCGGTGCCGCAGCAGCGGACAGCAAGCATGCCGCGGCGATGCACAGAAACCTCAACCTTGGCAGCAAGACATTTTTGACGGGGTGTGGCACGGGCGGTTCCATCGAAGAACGTAAAGGTGAACACGAAAGGCGAAACAGCGGGGCCTTAGATGCCGATCTGGAGGTCGGGACTGTAGGTTGCCCGATACTCGGCAGGTGGACATTCGAGCATCAGCACTTCGACGCCATCCGCTCCGGCCACGAATTCAAACGCGGGCTCGTTGCTGGCAAGCCACACGCAACTCCACTTCGGGTAAGTCACGCCATCGGTCTGCAAGGTTCCGCTGACCACGAAAAAAAACTGCCCGCCACTGCGCTCCGGACTGGCCGCGCTCTGCCGCTGCTGCGGCGGCACGCGCAATACCTCGACTTTGGGCCCTTCCGGATCCGCATTGATGGTCTCTACGGTAGGCTGCGCGAGCCTGGCCAGCTCGGCCTCCGGCATGCTGTCGATCGGCGGGGATTGAAAATGTTTCTTGGGGCCCGCTTTCATTTTGTCGCGTGAATCGTGAACGTAGAGCGGACCGTTGTCCATCATCGGTCGCAGCGTCAGGTACCACAGGCCGTCCTCACCCGCAGTGATCGGACCGTAGCCGGTGTAGGCTCCCGCGTAATGCACGGTGATCGGCGAGGCCGCCCGGCGCCCGACCGTGCCGCCGCCGTGCACGATGACCTGAAATTGGTTCTGCTCGTGAAAGTGCGGCGGCACCACGTCATTTGCACCCTGCTCGACCAGAAATGCCTGCGGCGAAGGCGAACCTCCTTCGGGGGTGCGGAAGTAATAGCTTTTCCACACACTGGCGCCGTTGGGCAGCACCATATGCTTGCGCGTGGCAAGCATATGTTCGTAGGTTGCGCTTGTAGTCATGCCAGGACGCCTCCGTTGCGACGGGTTACGCAAAACCCGAAGTCTGTTGTGTCCTGAAGTTCAGGTCCGGCCATCGGGGCATACTACCGTGTGAGACTTTGCATTGTCAACGTTGGGTTGACCATTTGCGGTAAATTGTATAATCTTTATACAATCTTGTTCGTCATTGTCCTTTGCCCTTTGCACTTTTGGCCATTGCACCTCGGTTGCAGTGGCAAAGCCACTGAACAGTCCGCGTTACAGCCGCCATAGCCAACCCCACATCGAGCACGCATGAGCCTGGATCGATTTGAAGTCGAGGGCGGCACACTCCTCCCCGAACGTATTGCCAGCACCTTGCGCAATGCGATCGTGGGCAGCGTGCTGGCGCCCGGTGCGCGCCTCGAGGAGCTGGGCCTAGCGAAACGCCTGGGCGTCAGCCGCGTGCCCCTGCGCGAAGCATTTCGCGTGCTCGCCGGTGAAGGGCTGGTGGTGATCCAGCCTAATCGAGGCGCGGTCGTCAGTGCACGCTCGGAAGGCGAACTGCGCGAACTGTTTGTGGTACGCAGCATGTTCGAATCCGAGGCGGCGCGCTTGCTAGCCAAGTCACGTCCACCGGCCGTGCTTGACGCGTTGGATGCGATGATCAGCGACATGAAACGCGCCGTGCGCGGGCGGCGGCATGATGAGTACGCACGCATTGCCGCGCAGTTCCACGACTTGATGGTGGCCGAATGCGGCAACCTTCTAATGGGCCAGCTCTATGACCGGATCCGCATCAATTTGCGCCGTTATCAATTGTTGATGGTCGACTTGCCCGGCTCACCGGCCAAATCGATCCGCGAGCACGAAACCATTCTCGCCGCCGTCATGAGCGGCAGGGCGGCAGCAGCGGCGCGTGCGGCCGCACTACACGTCGACGAGTTGGTGCGGCGCTTTGAACAAAGCTCCCCGCCGACGACAAGCCAGATTGCCAAAGGATTGACCGCTGGTGGCGTTGGCAGTTCCAGTCACCGCCGCGCCCGCATTGCCGCGCAGCCCACGCGCACATCGACGAGAAAATCCCAACCCACAATGAAGGATTGATATGGCGGAGTCTGTTGCCTTGCCCCTTGCTGGATTGCGCGTCCTCGACCTGTCGAGAGCGCTGGCCGGCCCGTTCTGCGCAACGATCCTCGCTGATCTGGGTGCCGACGTGATCAAGGTCGAACCTACGCCAGCCGGCGAAATGGTGCGCGGCTGGGGGCCATTCGCCGAAGGCATCAGCGTCTACTACCTGAGCATTCATCGCAACAAGCGCAGTCTCGCGGTCAATTTCCGTGATGAAGCGGGGCTCGAGCTGATTCGCTCGCTTAGCGGTCAGGTCGACATCGTCATCGAGAACTTCAAGCCCGGCGCGATGGACGACATGAAGATGGACTACGCCACCCTGTCTGCTCGTAACCCGCGCCTGATCTACGCCTCGATTACCGGCTTCGGTACCACCGGGCCCTACGGCGGCTGGCCGGGGGTGGATCAGATCGCCCAAGGCATGTCCGGGCTCATGAGCCTCACCGGACACAAGGAAACCGGACCTGTGCGCGTCGGGATTCCGATCGGCGATGTGGTGGCCGGCATGTGGGCGGCACTCGGTGTGCAGGCTGCGGTGATTCAGCGCACGGTGACCGGGCGCGGCCAACTGGTCGAGACCTCGCTCCTCGCGGGTCTGATCAGCTTGCTGACAGTGCAGGGCCAGCGGCAGCTCTCGCTCGGCGATACCCCTGGTGTGGCCGGCAACGACCATCCGGTTGTCTGCCCCTATGGCATGTTTGAAGCGAGCGACGGCCCCTTCAACATGGCCGCTGCCACTGAAGACATGTGGGTCAAGCTGTGCAAGCTGGTCGGCCACCCTGAGTGGGCTACGCACCCGGATTACAAGGACAACGCGGCGCGCAGCCGCAACCGCGCCGAATTGAAGCAAAAGCTCAATGCCATCTTCGCCACGCGTGCCAAGATGGAGTGGACGCTTGATCTGGTCAAGCTTGGCTTGCCGGCCGGCCCGATCTTCACGCTCGACCAGGTGTTTGAAGACCAGCATGTCAATGAGACCGGTATCGTCGAGACGATCGAGCATCCGACGCTCGGCCCCTTGCGCCTGGTGGCCAGCCCGATCCGCATGGCCGGCATGGGCGGGCGCTCGGTGCGTACGCCGCCCCCGCAGCTGGGTGCCGACAGCCGCAGGGTGCTTGCCGATTTCGGTTTTGCGCCGGAGCGGATTGATGCGCTGGCGGCCGCCAAAACGATTCTTTGTTCAGGGGAGTGAACCGCATGCGTGCGCAGGCAAAAGCCATCGACCTTGCCTATCTGGCATTGGTGGTCGATGAACCCGAGGTCACCGCCGCCCGGCTTGAAACCAATCTTGGTTTGCCGCGTCGCGATGTCCGGTGCGGCAATTCCAACGTCCCGATGATCGGTGTGGGCGCAACGGCGCTGGCGCTGTTTGGCATGGCCGATCCGTTTCTGGGGCCCAATCCCAGGAAGGGTGTACATCATCTTGGTCTTTGCGCTACGGACCCCGAGGCTGCTGCACGCAGTACGGGCGTCCCCGTTACCGGACCGTTGTCGAAGGGTCTCGATGGGAAGGGGCAAATCAGCCTGGCGCCGGAGGCGACCAGTGGTGTGCGGGTGCGTTTCACCGAGCCATTGGGGCTGGCGCCCGGGCGCTCGGACATGGTCGAACGAATCGACCACATCGGCGTGGCTTCGTCCGACAACAAGGCGGCCCGAGCGACCTTCATCGACAAGCTTGGTTGTGTCTATGAAAGCCAGCAGACTGATAGCGAAGTGGAAACCATCTCCGAGAATTTCACTTCCGATACCCATCAGTACATCTTTCACACCCGGCCCTCACGGCTGGTGGGCAGCATGCGCGTCACCTTCATCACCGTAGGGGACTGCGAACTGGAGTTTTTGCAGGATCTGACCACCGATGTGGGGGCGGATGCGGCGCG
Source organism: Burkholderiales bacterium (assembly GCA_947473125.1). GTDB lineage: Bacteria > Pseudomonadota > Gammaproteobacteria > Burkholderiales > JAEUOS01 > CANJDH01. The sequence goes on along the minus strand of CANJDH010000004.1, from coordinate 22,171 downwards.
GCACGACGCCGCCGGCGATACACGGGCCGACCGCAGTGCGATTGCGCGCCACATTGCTGCGCGCGGCGCAGGATTGCACCATCTGGCGCTCAAGACGCCAGATATTGACGCTACGCTCGGACGTCTCGGCAAGGCCGGCTATCGGTTGATCGACACTGTGGGGCGGCCTGGTTCACGCCGTGCCCGTATCGGTTTCTTGCACCCGGCTTCCCTGGGCGGCGTGCTGGTGCACTTTGTTCAGCGCGAGGAAATTTGACCATGGCCGGCTATGCCCTCAACTATCTGGCCCTGGCGGCGCGTGAAGTCGAACCGGTGTGCCGCTTCCTGGGCGAATCGCTTGGGTTGCCGCGTGCGGACATCGTGGTGCAAGGACGCACGATCCCCTTCTTTGGTATTGGCCAGGCTGGCCTGGCGGTGTTTGATGCGGAGGATGCTTATCTGGAGGAGCCGCGCTATCCGGGCGTACACCACATGGCTTTGGGTGCGACCGAGCCGGCCGCCTGTGCTGCGCGGCACTCCTTGCCTGTCACCAGTGCGGGCGCAGGCCCTGACGGCAAGCGCTTTGTCGTGATTGATCCAGCGGCCACCGTGGGAATTCGCACCCGATTTATCGAGCCGCTGCCGATCCCGGCCAATGCGGGTGCCGCCTACAAGATCGACCACCTCGGCATTGCCACCAACGACAACGATGGTACCGTGCGTGTGTTTACCAATAATCTGGGTTGCCCGATTCAGAGCACGCAAACCGATATCGAAATCCGCAACGTCACGGAGAGTTTCATCTCGGACAAGTACGGTGCCGTCTATCACGCGCGGCCACCGCAGATTCTGGGCGGCTTGCGTGATGTCTTCATTACCATCGGCGATTGCGAGCTCGAATTGTTGATGGACTATGACCCGCGCATGAAACCCAAAGACCAATTGGGCGAACAGGAAGGCAACACCAAAGGCGACCAGAGCGCGATTGCCAAGTTCGTCGCGCGACGCGGGCCGGGTCTGGCCCACGTGGCCTTCGCCACACGCAACATTGATGCGCTGCTGCCCAAACTGGCTGCTGACGGGTGGCGCATGATCGACGTCGTTGGCCGCCCCGGCGGGCGTGGTTCGAAGATCGGATTTGTCCATCCGGCCAATTTTGGCGGCGGCTTGCTGATGCATTTTGTCGAACCGCAGGTGGATGGCGGCTACGGGACGCGGCAGACTGACTGAGCATGCTGTTCGAATACTCAAAACATATTTCATCCAACAAGGAGACACCTTGATGCGAACACTGACGAAATTCCTGGCTGTGCTGAGCGCTTTGGCAGCATCAGTTGCAGGGGCCCAGGAATACCCGGCCAAAGGGCCGGTCAAGCTGGTGATCGGGTTTGCCGCAGGCGGCGGCACCGATGCGATTGCGCGTTCCCTCAATACGCGCATGGGTGAAATCCTCAAGCAGTCAGTGCTGGTCGAGAACCGCCCCAGCGCCGGCGGGATTGTCGCCACGGAAGCGGTGGCCAAATCCGCTCCGGACGGATACACCGTGAGTTTTAACGTCAATACCCACGCAATCAATCAGGCGCTTTACCCCAAACTGCCCTATGACACCGAGCGCGACCTGCGCGGCGTGACTCTGATTGGCTCCCTCGGGCAAACCCTGGCGGCGCACCCAAGTGCCGAGGCCAATACGCTGCAGCAGTTCCTCAAGCTTGAAGCTGCGGACAGCAACAAGAAGCGCCTTGTTGCCAATGGCGGAGTTGGCTCGCCGGGCCATCTGGCTGCGGCCTATCTGGAATCCCTGGCTGGCGTCAAGTTCACGCACGTACCGTATCGCGGTGCCGGTCCTGGGATCATCGATGTGATCGGCGGCCAGGTTCCTTACATTCTTTCCACCACGGCCGGTTTGATGCCGCATATTCGCAGCGGCAAACTCAAGGCGATTGCGGTGACCTCGCCCGAGCGCTCACCGCTGATGCCCAATGTACCAACCATTGCCGAGAGCGGCTTCCCCGGCTATGACATGGATACCTGGATTGCCATGTTCGTGCCCAAGGCAACCCCTGTCCCGATCATCAGAATACTGCATGAAGCCACGCTTGAAGCGCTCAAGTCGCCGCAGGTGAAGGAACGCATCGAATCGCAGGCGGGGCGCATCATCGGTGGCTCGCCTGAGCAGCTCGATGCGCTCGTGGCCGAGGATATCAAGCGCTATACCAAGATCGTCAAGGACTTCGGCATCAAGGCTGAGTGAGTTGCCGGTGACAGGTTCAAACCCACACCCGGTTGGCCCGCTGGTCCTGGCTGAGCCACATGGCAGCGCGCTGGTCTTGCGCCTCAACCGGCCGGAGGCGGGCAATGCCATCAGCGGTGACGTCGCCCGCGCGCTCGGCGAGCAACTGCGTGCCTGCGCCGCCGACCCCGGGCTGCGCACGCTCATCATCACCGGTGCCGGCCCGCGCTTCTTTTGCACTGGCGGCGACGTCAAGGCCTACGCCCAGCTTGCTGACGCAGCCGAGCTTGACCGCGTGTTCAATCTGATGCGCGATGTGTGCGATGCCATCGAAGCGCTGCCCTGCCCGGTGATCGCGGCGCTCAACGGTTTCACGATCGGCGGCGGCGCCGAGCTAGCGCTGGCGTGTGACCTGCGGATTGCCGAGACGGCCGTGCAAATCGGCTTTCCGCAAGCACGCCTGGGGATCATCCCGGGCTGGGATGGCATCGAGCGGCTGGTGCGTCTGGTGGGGCGTGCGGCAGCCGCGAAATTGCTCTACGCCGGGACACGCGTGGGCGCTGCCGAGGCGCGCGAATTGCGTCTGGTGGACGAAGTGGTGGCTGACGGCAAGGCGCTTGGACGCGCGCTGGAACTGGCCGCCACCTTTGCCGAGGGTGCGCCGCTCTCGCTTGGCGCCACCAAAGCCGCCATTCGGGAGGCTGACAGCGATCTATCGAAAGCCGAGCGCCGCCACAATTCGCGCACCGCATTGGGTCGGCTCTGGTTCACCGAAGATCACAAGGAAGCCGAGCGTGCGTTCGCCGAAAAGCGCGCGCCGCGCTTTCACGGGCGCTAGCCTCGCCCGAGGCCGCTGAGGCAAGCCAACACGTCGCCCGCCGCGTCGCGCCACCCCCTGCCTGGCCCGCCGCCCGCTTTTTGCCCGCTTTTTGCCACAGCGCGACCCCACTCAACCTCGACACCCAGGACACCCCATGCTCCACATTCTCGGACGCGCCAATTCATTCAACGTACGCAAGGTACTGTGGCTATGTGACGAAATCGGCCTGCCGTTCAAGCGCGAGGATTACGGGCGCGGCTTCCGGCCTACCAATACCCCGGAGTTTCTCAAACTCAATCCCACCGGCCAGGTGCCGTGTGTCATCGACGACGGCTTCGTCATGCGTGAGTCGCACGCGATCGTGCGCTATCTGGCTGCGAAACACGCCGCGACTGCACTTTTTCCGGCCGATCTGCAGCGGCGCCAGCACATCGAGGCGTGGATGGATTGGGTCGCTTACGATGTGACGCACTCAATGCGCGGCGCTTTCCTCGGCGGCCAGTTGCAGGAGCCGCCCTGGAACAACCCGTGGTTTGTGGCCCAGGGCCGCAAGGATCTCACCGACCAGATGAAGTTGCTCAACGACAGCCTGCAGGCGGGCGGCCCCTATGTGCTGGGCGCGACGTTTTGCCTGGCCGATATCCCCGTGGGACTGGTGGTCAATCGCTGGTTTTCGCTCAAGGATCTGGAGCGACCTGACTATCCGGCACTGGCGGCGTATTACGATCTGCTCACCGAGCGGCCGGCCTATCGTGCGCACGGGCGCAACGGCTTGCCCTGAAAGGTGAAAATCGGGATGCTGCCCCGCCAGGACCCGCTCCCACAGCCGCTCTCGGGCCTTATAAAGCCAAAACCCGCTACAGGGGCGGGTTTCAGGGGCGTTCCTTAAAAAATGACGCTCAATAGGGGTTGAGAATCACGTCGCGCGTGATCTCCCGCGGGTTGTGCAGGCCGCACAGGGCCATGCTGGTATCGAACTCTTTCTGGATGATTTCCAGCGCTGTGGTGACGCCGGCCTCGCCCATGGCGCCCAGGCCAAAGTTGAAGGCGCGGCCGATCATGGTGCCCTTGGCGCCGTGCGCGAGGGCTTTCAACAAATCCTGACCGCTGCGAATGCCGCCGTCCATCCATACTTCGATCTTGTCGCCAACGGCATCGACGATCGGCGGCAAAGCCTTGATCGACGACAGGGCGCCGTCGAGCTGGCGGCCACCGTGGTTGGAAACCACGATTGCGTCGGCACCGGATTGCACGGCAAGCTTGGCGTCTTCGACATCCTGAATCCCTTTCAGGATCAGCTTGCCGCCAAACTCTTTCTTGACCCACTCGACATCTTTCCAGCTCAAGGTCGGGTCGAACTGGCTGGCAGTCCACTTGGAAAGCGAGACGATGCCCTCCGCCCCCTTCACATGGCCCATGATGTTGCCGAACACCTTGCGCTTGGCACCGAGCATGCGCAGGCCCCAGGCCGGCTTGGTCATCATGTCGACCACGTTCGAGAGCATGATCTTGGGCGGCACCGTCATGCCGTTTTTGAGGTCTTTGTGGCGCTGACCGATGATCTGCAGGTCGAGCGTCAGCACCAGCGCCGAACACTTGGCGGCTTTGGCACGATGGATCAGGCGCGTGATGAAGTCGCGGTCGCGCATCACGTAAAGCTGAAACCAGAACGGCGTGGTGGTGGCCTCGGCCACGTCTTCAATCGAGTTGATGCTCATGGTCGAGAGGGTGAATGGCACGCCGAACTTCTCGGCGGCGCGCGCGGCGAGGATTTCGCCGTCGGCCCATTGCATGCCGGTCAGGCCGACCGGGGCCAATGCGGTGGGCATGGTCACCTTTTGCCCGAGCATGGTGCCTTCCGTCGAGCGATGCTCGACGTTCACGGCGACACGCTGGCGCAGGCGCAGGGCATGCAGGTCGCTGCTGTTGGCGTTGTAGGTACTCTCGGTGTAGCTGCCGGCGTCAACATAGTCGTAGAACGCCTTCGGGGCATTCTTCTTGTGCAGTTGGCGCAGATCTTCGATGCAGGTGATGACGGGCATGGTGGCGGCTCGTGGAAACTAAGTGGATGGGGAATGCTACGGCAAAACGACGGGGAGGGTCAGGCCGGCATCGCCGTGACGTGGGCTGCACCGGAGGCCAGCATCGCATCGATGGCGTTGGCAGCGCAGCCGGCTTCGCCGGAGGTGGGCACATCCTTCAAGGCGTCGGCACGCTTGGTCGCAGCCGAGGCCAGCGGGCGCACCGCGCCGCTGTGGATGTGCTGCATCACCGACGGTGCGCTGGCCACGAAGGCCTGCACCTTCGGGTTGATCACCAGCACGAACGGCAGGGTGGCCAGCGGCGCGATCGGCGTCAGGTCCTTCAACGTAGTCGAACGGCAGGCTCTTGTACAGCCACGGGTTGATCGCATAGGTATCGGAGTAGCTCATCAGCCAGGTGTAGCCGTCGGGCGCGGCCTTGGCGACGGCGTCGGTGCCGATCAGGCGCCGACGAATATCGTTCATGTTGTCTCCGGGGAACAGGGGGCGGGTTGCCGTGCCGGCCGGCTAAGCGGGCCGATCGCCCCTGAGGGTGACCCGATGCATCAGGCGTTTGTAGCCGTGGTAATCGTTGACCGGGTTGTGCAGCACGCAGCGGTTGTCCCAGAATGCGATGTCGCCGACGTTCCAGGTGAAGCGGCAGGTGAATTCCGGTTTGACCTGGTGGGCAAACAGAAACTCAAGCAGCGGCCGGCTTTCTTCTTCGGTCATGCCGGCAAAGCGCGCGGTGTGGCCGAAGTTGACATAGAGCGATTTGCGCCCGGTCTCGGGGTGGGTGCGCACCACCGGGTGTTCGGCGGACAGCTCTTTCTTTGACTGTGCGGTTGGCGCGTCCTTGATCCGGTCCTCGCGCGTTTTCGTGACATCGGCCTTGATCGATGTATTCACGCCGGTGAGGCCTTCGAGCATGCGCTGCATCGCCGGCGACAGCGCTTCAAAGGCGGCGGCGCCGCTGGCAAACAGGGTGTCGCCACCGACTGGTGGGACCTCGCGCGCGATCAGCATGGTGGCCATCGGCGGTGTTTCGAGATAGGCCGTGTCGGTGTGCCAGATGCCGCCAAAGTTGTTGCGCTCGTGCGCCAGTTTGAGCACCGGAATGATCAGAGGGTGGCCTTCAATCCCCTTGACGAACGGGTATTCGACGACTTCCCCAAAGCGTTCGGCTAACGCCTGGAAGTCGGCCGGCGGCAGCGGCTGGTTGCGCAAGAACACCACGCCGTACTGCAGCCAGAGGCGGCGGATTTCGGCGATCAGGTCGTCGGCCGAGGCTGCGGCGAGGTCCATGCCGGTGATCTCGGCACCTACTGCACCGGAAAGGGGGCGGATATGAAGAGGCATGGCCTTATTTTCGCGCAATTCGCCGATGAACAGCGCCGTCCGACAAGCGGCACTCATTTTGCACTGCATCAATACGCTCGGATCACGGGCATCCTTTCAAGGAGATCTGTCATGCATTCGTTGGTTTCTGCGCGCGCCCGTGGGCTTCTCCCCGTGGTGGCACTGGCGCTCACCGGCCCGAAGCGCAGTGATCTGCTGCCTGACGTACCGACCATCGGAGAGGCCGGATTTCCCAACCTGGCGTCTGAAAATTACTTCGGTATTTCGGCGCCACCCGGTACCCCAAAAAAGGTGGTCGACAAGCTGCACAAGGTATTGACCGAGGCGGTGGCATTGCCCGCCACGCGCAAGAAACTAGAAGAGACCGGGTTAGTGATCCTGCCGATGTCGCAGCCGCAGTTCACCGCCTATGTGGCCAGGCAGGCGAAGGATTGGGAGCCGGCGGTGCGCGCTTCGGGCGCCAAGCTGTAACCTGCGCCTCGCCGCGTAAGCCATGAAGAATAGCTTCTGGAGCCATTCTTCATGGGCATGACTGGAGCGTTATTCGGCGCGTAGCCATTCCTGGGTGCGGCCCAGCAAAGGGATGCCGACGTATCCGCGCACGATCAGGCGCCGCCCGTTGTCGGCCATGCGCAGGATGCAACGGTAGGTGTGGCCGGTGTCGGGGTCGAGAATCTCGCCATTGCGATACTCGCCATCGACCGATTTCATTCCGGTAAGGATGGCCATGCCGCGCAGCAACTTGTCCCGGCGCTCGTCGGTGCACCTGCTGCACATTTTGTTCGGATCTTCTCCCGGCACCAGACTCCTGACGATGGTGCCGGTGAACACGCCGTCTTTTTCGGTGATGCGCACCACACCGCGCGGCTTGGCGCCGTCGTCGCCGAAGGTGCGCCATTCGCCGGCCGGACTGGCAGTGTCCACCTGCGCATGCGCGGCAGCCGGCAGCATGGAGACGAGGCAAGCGGTGAGCCAGATTTTCAGCAGGGTGAAGCCGACGCAGCAAGCGACGCCGGCAGGCGTCGACCCCCGACCGTGAAGCCGTGCCGGGCGCATCGCCCTAATCCGGGTGCCCCACCGCGAAGTCGTTGCGCCCGGTACGGTCCTGGCCGCGCAGCAACCATAGCGGCCGTGTCGCAAACGCCGTGGCCACGCCGGCGCCGTCGCGGCTGATATGGCGCTCGAACACCGAGCTGCCCGGCATGTAGCGCAGGGCGATGCCGGTGCGGCGCTTGCCCGAGGTATTGGGCGCGGCGCCGTGAATCAGGAACACGTCGTGCAACGACATCTGACCCGGCTGCAATTCGAGCGCCACGGCGCTTGATGTGTCGAAGGCGTCTGGTTCGGTACGCAGGTTGAGGGTGAGGTCGTCACGGTCTTCCTGCAAGTGGGGGTGGGTGGTGCGCGCGGCGTGCGAGCGCGGGATTACCTTGAGGCAGCCGTTCTCGATTACCGATTCTTCGAGCGCTACCCACACCGTGCAGGTCGCCAGCGGGCGCATCGGCCAGTAATGCCCGTCCTGGTGCCAGGGCGTTTCATAGCCGTGGCCGGCCGGTTTGCAGAAGATGTGCGCGCCCCACAGGATGATGTCGGGGCCGAGCACGCTCTCGACCAGGTCGAGAATCTCCGGTGCCATCGCCAGGGCGAGAAAGTTCTTGCTGCCCTTGATGCCCTCGTCGTTGCGCCCGTCGCCATGTAGCCCCTGGCCGGGTTTGCGCTCGATATGGGCGCTGATCAGCCGCTCCGGGCGCACCTGCGGATTGTCGGCAATCAGGCGGTCCAGCGTTGCGCGCAAGGCGGCAACGCGTTCGGCGGGCAGCCGGTAGGCCGGGATCACATAGCCTTCGCGTTGATAGTGGGCGATGTCTTCGGGGGACAGGTGCGGCATGTTGCGTCTCCAGCGGCGCCGGATCAGTCGAGCTGCAGGCGTAGCGCGGTTTTCAACACCTTGCCGGTCTCGTTCTTGGGCAGGCTGTCGACAAAGCGGTATTGTTTGGGGCGCTTGAAGCGCGCAATGTTCTCGATGCAATGGGCATCAAGCGCGGCGGCGTTGATGGCGGCGCCGGGACGGGCAACGACAAAAGCAACCACTTCCTCGCCCCATTCGGGATGCGGGCGGCCGATCACCGACACCTCGGCTACCAGCGCATGCGTGAGCAAGGCTTCCTCGACTTCGCGCGGGTAGATGTTCGAGCCGCCCGAGATGATCAGGTCCTTGCTGCGGTCTTTCAGGGTGAGAAAACCTTCTTCATCGAAGGCGCCGACGTCGCCGGTGTGCAGCCAGCCGTTGCGCAGCGCAGAGTTTGAAGCCGCTTCGTTCTGCCAATAGCCCTGCATGATGACCGGGCCGCGCACGCAGATCTCGCCGACCTCGCCGGTCGGCAAGGCCACGTCGTTGTCGTCGGCGATCATCACCTCGACGCCGGCAAACGGCAGGCCGACCGACCCGAGGCGCTCGTCGTAGCGCGGATGGGCGGTGTCCAGATGGATCGCCTTGCCGCTGGCGGTGATCGTCATCGGCGCTTCGCCCTGGCCGTAAATCTGCGCGAAGTGCTGGCCGAAGCGCGCCAGCGCCGCCTTGATGTCGGCCACGTACATTGGGCCGCCGCCATAGACGATGGTTTTAAGCCCGGCAGGGGCCTTGAGTCCGGTGGGTTCGAACGACGAAGGTGCATCGACCAGGCGCTTGACCATGGTCGGGGCGGCGAACATGGTGACGCCGCGGTAGTGGCGGCACAGGGCGAAGATTTCATCGGCCTCGAACGCCCCCGACTCCGGCACCACGTTGCACGCGGCCTGCGCCAGATGCGGCAGGATGTAGATGCCAGAGCCGTGCGACATCGGTGCTGCATGGACGATGCAGTCCTCGCGTGCGATGGTGTCGACGTTGACGAAGTAGTTGAGCGTCATTGCCATCAGGTTGGCGTGGCTCAGCATCACGCCTTTGGGGCGCCCGGTGGTGCCGCTGGTGTAGAACAGCCACGCGAGGTCGGCGTCGGTGCGCTCGGCGAGCGCGACCGGCTCCCCCGCACCCAACTGCTTGAATCCGGCGGCATCGACATCGATTACGTGCCGCACCCCTGGTGCGAGCGGCGCGCCTTCTTCGCAAGCACCAAGCGTATTGGCGGTGGCGAACACCGCCTGCGCGCCGCAATTGCCGAAGATGAAGCCGAGTTCCTTGGGATGCAGCTTGGAATGGATCGGCACCGCCACCAGGCCCGCATGCCAGATCGCGAGCAGCAGCACATGGTAGGCCGGGTGGTTTTTCATCACCAGCGCGACCCGGTCGCCGGGTTTGAGCCCGAGGCGGTGCAGGCCGCCGGCGAGGCGCGCGACCTGCACCTGCAGCGTGGCGTGGTCGGCCAGTACCCGTGTGCCGTGCGCAAGCGCCGGTGCGTGCGGGTGGGCACGCGCCGCGCGCGCCAGCAGCAGGGCGATGTTCACGTAATGCCCGCGACCGGACGGCTAGCGATGCTTGGCCGCTTTGCTGCGCGCGGGGGCCTTGCGTGCCGGCTTCTTTGCCGTCTTGGCTTTCGCCACGGCTTTTCTCGGTGCAGGTTTCTTCGCCGCGCGCTTCTTGGCAGGAGCTTTCTTCGCGGCTTTCTTTTTCGCCGCAACCCTGGCCGCGAGCCCGAGCGGCTTTGCGTCAATCAATATCGCAGCGAGCACGCAGGGCTCGTTGCCGCGCACGCTCCATGAATGATTGGTGCCGCGCTGGATCATGATGTCGCCCGGCTTGAGCAATGTTTCACCGTTTTCCAGGACCGCGTAGATCTCCCCTTTCAGGATGATCAGATAGTCGACCGTGGCGGTGGTGTGCATCATCGGGTCGGCATTGGCAGCGTCTTTCGCATGGCCGGCGCCGATCGAATCGAACGCGGCCTTGGCATCGGCGTTGTCGCGCCAGGCGGAGTCGGGCGGGAACTCGACGATACGCAGGATGCTGCCGTTCTTCGGCGGTTCGAGCCGTACCGGCCTTGCGGCAGCATCGGCAATGCCGTGGTTGTCGGCTGGCGCGCCCGTGGTTTCCCACACATCGGTGAGGGCGAGGCCCGGCATCGATGCCATCTCCATCACATTGGGGGCATACCCGTCGGTCAGGAACACGGACTTGCCCTGCTTGTCGTGACCCGTCACGACCCTGCGTACTTTCCAGACCATGGTGTTGTCTCCTCGAATTTGCGCGGGCGGCGCGCGATGCGGTTGTTGTGCTTATTTGGTACTGTAACAAAAACAACGGAGGGATAAACATGAAATTGGTGACATTCACGGCCAAGCGCGGCGCGGCGCGCGCCGGCGTGCTGGTCGACGACGGTCGGCGTGTGGTCGACCTGCAGGCGGCACACCGGCAGCGCTACGGCAAGGGTGCCGCGTCCCTCAAGAGCGTGCTGGCGATGGCGCAATCCGGCGATGCGGCGCTGCAATTGGCGACGACCCTGGTCAAGGGCGCAACCCGGCGCGGCGCCGGCGCCGGCATGGTGCATGCGCGCGACGCCGTACGGCTGCTGGCGCCGATTCCCGCGCCGCCGCAGATGCGCGATTTCCTGTGTTTTGAAAAGCATCTGGTGCAGGCGTTCCAGGCCGCGCGCAAGGTACGTGCGGCCGCCGCTCCCGACCCGGCGGCGGCGATGGCCGACATGGAAGCCAAGGGCATTCTCGCAGTGCCGGCAGCGTGGTACGAGCGCCCGATTTTTTATCACCCGAATCGGCTTAACGTGATCGGCACCGGCGTTGATGTCCAATGGCCGGCGTATTCAAAGCTGCTCGACTTCGAACTCGAATTCGGCTGTTTCATCGGCACGCCGGGGCGCGACATCCCGCGCAGCCGGGCACGCGAACATATCTTCGGCTACACCATCTTCAACGACATCTCCGCGCGCGACGAGCAGACCCTCGAGATGCCCGGCCAGCTCGGTCCCGGCAAGGGTAAGGATTTTGATACCGGCAACATACTCGGGCCGTGCCTGGTCACGGCCGACGAAATGACCGACCCGTACAAGCTGAAGATGGAAGTGCGCGTCAATGGCGAGCGCTGGGGCGGCGGCAACAGCGGCGAGATGCGCTGGAAATTTGAGGACTGCATCGCCCACGTGTCGCGTTCCGAAACGCTGGTGTCGGGGGAATTTTTCGGCTCGGGCACGGTGGGCAGCGGCTGCGGGCTCGAGCAGATGCGCTTCCTGACCCCCGGTGACCTGATCGAGCTGGAGGTTGAAGGCATTGGCGTGCTGGCCAACCGCGTGGTGCGGGCAGGGCCCTAGGCGTTTCTGGTCATCGCCCTGAAAGCATTGGTGGGAGCGCTTCTCCAGCCGTTGCCCGGTTAGGCGGCGAGCAGCCCCTTGCGCCGGCTCCAGTCGATCACGGCGTCGATGCAGGTCTGCAACTGGGCCGGCTGGTTGACGTAGTAGTGTGTTGCACCGGGAATCTCCAGGTACTCCTTGTCGGGCGTGGCCAGGGCGGCGCGGATTGCCGGATTGTGCGTGGCGGGTACGGCATCGTCGGCCTGATTGACAATTTGCAGCACGGGCGTTTTCCGTATCTTCGCGGCGTTGATCGTTCCCTTGGCATTCGACTTGTCAAATGACCATTGCGAAAGCCACGAGCGCAAGGTTGTGAAGCGCGCCATGCCGACCGGCCCGACGTTGACGGTGCGCGGGTCGCCCAGGTAACACCAGTTCGGCTTGCGTCCGTTCGGGTCGATAGTCGCATCGATCCAGCGCACATCGCACATGGTGCGGTGGACCACGAAGGCGCGTTCGATCTCGCCATCCTGGCGCTGCTTCAACGCGGCCAAGAGGTGCTCTGCCCAGGCGGTGATCTTGCGATTGCGCGCAACCTGTGCCGCGCGAAAGCGCGTTACAAACTCGGGCTTGAATGGCGGCTGGTGCCGGCAGGCGGGTGAGTAAATATCGAGTTCGGCATCCCGCACGTCCGGGTTGACTTCATCAAGTACCGAGGGATCGAGCCACTCGGTCATGGTCTCGGCGCGACTCAAATGCGCGGCGATGAAAATGATGCCGTCGGCACGTGGCAGCGTGGCTTGCGTCAGGTCGTAAGGGTCGCCGGCAGCGGTGTGGGTGATGTCGGGCCTCTCGGCCTGCGCCTGATAAAAAAGGGAGAGGGATCCGCCGCCGGACCAGCCGACCAGCACCACTTTCTGGTACCTGAGCTCCTCCCTGGCATGGCGGATGTATTGCCCCAGGTCGTAGACCACCTTCTCCATGATCAGCGCGCTGTCGTTCTTGGCATAGCGGCTGCCCGCGCACAGCACGTGCAAACCGGCTTCGGCCAGCGCGACCGGCATCGGCAGCAACTGCAGGGTCGATGCCGGATGCATGAAGATGAACAGCGTTTCGTTGGCTACGATGTTGCCGCCGGCATCAAGCGGCACCAGCCGCTGCCCTTCCAGAAAGGTCTTGCCCTGGCTGCCGGCGAAACCGTAGGTCTCGGTCATCTTCACCTGCTCGGCGAAGCTGACGATAACGGGAATGCGGTCGAACTTCGGTGCGCTTGCAGTCATGAGGTGTGGGCCTGGAGTTTCTTTTTGGGGTAGTCCCTGCCAAAGGCCCGCGTCATTCCGGTTTCAGTCCCAGTTCGCGATGGATGCGACCTTTGAGTTCGTGATCGGCTTTCGCCAGTTGCGAGAAATCTGCACTTCTGAGGAATACGATCGGCACCCCTTGGCGGGTGGCGTGGCCCTTCAGCGATTCATCCTGGGTGGCCGCTTCGCAACCCTTTTCAAGTACCTCGATGATTGCGCGCGGCGTGCCTTTGGGCGCAAACACGCCCTGGTAGCCGGGCGGCGAGCTGGGGTAACCGAGCTCAGTCACGGTGGGCACGTTGGGCAATGCGGGATGGCGGCGATCCCAGAACACGGCGATCGGCCGCACGTCCGGCCGGGTCGAGATGGCGCCGGTCGAGTTGACGCCGAAATCGAGGTCGCCACCCAACAGGCGCAGCAGCATCGCCGCATCACCGCGGAACGGCAGGTCCTGCATCTTCACGTTGGCCTGTTTGGACAGCGTCTCGGCATTGATGTGCGGGCCGGTGAACACGCCGGCGTGGCCGTAGTTGAGTTTGCCGGGGTTGGCACGAGCGGCGTCAAGGATGTCCTTCAAGTTCTTGTAAGGCGAATCGTTGCGCACGGTGATGGTGAACGGGTTGACGAACACCTGGCACACGTAGTCGAACGAGTCGAACTGGTACGACAGGTCCTTCATCGTATAGGGCAGGTTGGTGATCGGCGTAGTCGGGCCCACCAGAAGTGTGTAGCCATCCGGCCGTGCGGCCGCCACCTGCGCGGTGCCGATGCGCCCCGATGCACCCTCGCGGTTGATCACCACAAACTGCTGCTTCATCACGTTGCTCATGGAGGCGGCAAACGCACGAAACATGGCGTCGGACCCGCCCGGGCCGAACGGCATGATGAGCTGCACCGGACGGTTGGGGAATGCCTCCTGTGCGAGGCTGGCGCCGGTGGCCGTGAGAGCGAGGAAGGTGCCAAGAATGGCTCCCAGAGCGGATTTACGAATCATGGAGTGTCTCCGGAGGGTGGTTGGACTGGCGCAGGGAATGCGTCAATGGGCGTGGCCGCAGTGCTCACAGTGAGCGCCTGCCGCGATGCGTTCCTTGTGGTGGCGCGCCATCAGGCCGAACAGGCGTGGTGCATCCGGGCGCCCGGTGTCGCCGGTGAATTCACGGTACAGCGCGTTCACGTTGATGAAAATGCGTTCGCCGTCGATCCAGTCGCGGAACGCATCGAATGAAATGTCGCGCGCGGCTTCGTCGTCTGTCATGCCGGCATCGAAGCGCTTGCGGGTTTCCGCCTGCAGGTATTCGAGGTAATGCTTGAGGGCGCGCACGCCGCTCTTGTCGGTAACCGGGCCGTGGCCGGGCACGATGGTCTCGACGTCCCAGCCGAGCATCAGATCGCAGGCCTTGATCCAGTTCGACACCGGCCCGGCCCACACCGCCGGATGGCCGCCGACGAACAGGATGTCGCCGGTGAACACGGTGCGGTCGGCCGGTACCCAGGCGAGCACGTCGCCGCGTGTGTGTGCCGGGCCGACGTTGACCAGGCGCACTTCTTTCGAGCCGACACGCAGTGACATGTCGCGCTCGAAGGTTTCGGTCGGCGGCGTGTAGACGATGCCGTCGAAGTCGAAGCGCGAACCCATCATTTCGTGCAGGAACGCGCCGCCGTCGCCCATGTCGCGCCAGTTGGACATCATCTGGCGAAATTCCTCGGGAGGTCGCAACGCCATTTCCTCGGCACAGCCGCGGCTGGCGATGATGCGCGCGCCGGTGACCAACTGGTTGCCGAAGGTGTGGTCACCGTTGGCGTGGGTGTTTACCAATGTGCCGATCTGCTTTGCCGCCGGCAGGGCGCTGCGCATGCCGGCCAGCATGTCGCGCGTCAGCGGCAGGTCGAACAGCGTGTCGATCAGCAGGGTTTCGCCCTGGTCGGTGACGAGGCCGGCGTTGCTGTAGCCCCAGCTGCCGTCGGGCAGCAGCCATGCGTAGCAGCCGTTGCCGAGGTCGTGCAGGCCCTTGGTGTATTGCCATGCCTTCATGTTGTCTCCCGGTTCGTTTTATTGATCACGGCTGCCTGTGTCGCGGTCAGTCGGATGGCTCAGCACGTCACCAGATCCTCGGGTGTGCGTCGCCGCTGGTGCAGGGTCTTGAGTGTATCGGAGAGCCGCGCGCCGGCGTAGAACGCGGTGCTCCACGATGCCCTGGCGCGAAACCGCGCCAGCCACTCGCCTACGCGCGAACCGGCATCCCACAGCGAAGCCAGGCCGAGATCGTCCATCCGGTCGAACAAAGGCGCCACGCAGCAATCGGCTATCGAGGGCCGATCACCGCCGCATAGCCAGGTTTCCCCGGCGAGTGCAGTCTCCATGCGCAGGGCGGTTTGGCGAAAGCCGTCGTAGGCAACCGTCAGGTCGCCATCGGTGAATCCGTGCCTGCCCATGCGGCGGTAGAAGTGCTTGCGCAGGGGGCGCGCTTCCGCTGCCGCCTGGAAATCGGTCTCGCTGAGATTTTCAAAGCGCGGCAGGAACGCCTGATTGAAGGAGGGAGGGCGTACTGCGGGCGTGGCTACCTCTTCGAAGTAACGCAGCCATTTGCGCAGGCGTGCCTTGCCCACCGCATCGCGTGGTGCCATCGCCGGCTCGGGAAACACGTCGTCAAGGTATTCCATGATCACCGACGAGTCGAGGATCACCTGCCCGTCATGCACCAGCGTCGGCACCACGCCGTTCGGATTGAGCTTGAGGTATTCGGGCGCGAGGTGCTGGTTGTCCTTGAAAAGGATCTGGTGGTCTTCCCACGCAAGATTCTTCTCCGCAAGCACCAGCCGCACTTTCTGGCTGCAGGTGGAGTAGGCATTGTTGTACAGGGTCAGCATGGCGTGCCCGGTCAGTCAACCTTGAGCTTGAAGTACTCTGGGCGGGGCGGCGGGTATTGGAGTTTCATGTCCTCAAGCGCCTTGACCGTGGCGCGGGCGATGACAAGGTCGCGGTGCGTCTTGGAATCTGCGGGCACCACATGCCACGGGGCCGTCTCGGTGCTGGTGGCGCTAAGCACCTGCTCATAAGCGTGCATGTAGTCGGTCCATTTTTCGCGCTCGCTCAGGTCGGAGGGCGCGAACTTCCAGTGTTTGGCGCCGTCTTGGAGGCGTTCCTTGATCCGGCGCTTCTGCTCGGCGTTGGAGATATGCAGGAAAAATTTCAGGATCACGGTGCCGGTGTCGGTCAGTAGCCGTTCGAAGTTGTTGATATGGCGAAACCGGCGCTTCGCTTCGCTGTCGTCGATCCAGCCGTGGACCCGGGTGATCAGCACGTCCTCATAGTGGCTACGGTTGAAAATCACCATTTCTCCGGCGCCGGGCAATTGGGCCTGGACCCGCCACAAATAATCGTGCTCCCTCTCGGTCGCGGTCGGCGCCTTGAACGAGGTGACGCGCATGCCCAGCGGATTGACACGCTGGAACACCCGGCGCACCGTGCCGTCCTTGCCGCTGGTGTCCATGCCCTGCAGCACCACCAGAACCTTGCGCCGGCGTTCCGCAAAGAGCACGTCCTGCAGCGCATTGATGCGCTCGGACAGCTGCACTACCTCGTTGCGGTCGGCTGCCTTGTCGCCGCTGGAAAGCGGCGCCGCTGAAGCGTCGATCTTTGCCAGATTGAACCCGGCAGACGACACCAATAAGTCGTTGAGTTTTGCCGGCATCGCAATCGTTGGTCAGTCGACAGTCGCGCCCGAAGCCTTCACCACCGCTGCCCACTTGGCGCGGTCGGCCTTGACGGTGGTGCGGAACTGCTCGGGGGATTCCCAGCGCGGCGTGTTGCCGGTATCGATCAGGCGCTGGCGAATCGCCGGGGTTTCGAGTGCGACCTTGACCGCGGCGTTAATCTTGTTTACCGCCACCGGGTCCATGTTCTTCGGGCCGAACAGCCCGAACCAGGTGTAGTTCTCGAAACCGGCCACGCCGGATTCAGCAATGGTCGGCACTTCGGCAATCGCCGAGACGCGATCCTTGGTGGTCACGCCGAGCAGGCGCACCTTGCCGGCCTTGTAGTGCGGCAGCATCGCCTGCACCTGGCTCATGTAGCAGCACACTTCGCCCTTGACTACCGAGGTCACCGCGTCCGGTCCGCCCTTGTAGGGCACGTGGGTGATGGTGAGGCCGGTGCGCGCCACGAATTCAGCCATCGCCAGGTGCGTGCCGGTGCCGTTGCCGGTAGAGGCGTAGTTGTATTTTCCCGGGTTGGCGCGCACCAGGTCGATGAGTTCGCGCACGCTCTTGACGTCGACCACGGACGGGTTGATCGTCAGCACGTTGGAGACGTCGACGATGGTCGAGATCGGCGTGAAATCGGTCTCGACGTCGAATGGGAGTTTCTTGTACAGCGCCGCATTGACGCCGTGTGTGGCGGCGGTGCCGAACAGGATGGTGTGGCCGTCCGGTTTGGCGCGCGCGACGTACTCCGAAGCGACGTTGCCCGCCGCGCCTGGCCGGTATTCGATGACGATGCTGGTGCCGAGCGTCTTTTGCATCGATTCCTGCAACAGCCGGCCGACGATGTCCACGCCCGAACCGGCGGGAAAGGTCATGACAATCGTGAGCGGCTGGTTGTTGGGCCAGGCCTGCGCAAAGGCCGTCTGCGGCATTGAGGCGGGCAGCGCGGCCGCAGCGAGGGCCAGAACGAGGGAGCGGCGAAGGTGGGCGAATGGTTTCATGATTGGTTCATGCAGGGGAGTGAGGGGAGCTAGGGGAGTAGACACGCAGGGCACCACGATACCAGCAACCGCCGCAGCGCGAAAGGGTACACGCCGGGTGATCGGCCTAAAACCCTTGGGGCACAACGGTTTCCGGC
Source organism: Burkholderiales bacterium (assembly GCA_947473125.1). GTDB lineage: Bacteria > Pseudomonadota > Gammaproteobacteria > Burkholderiales > JAEUOS01 > CANJDH01. The sequence continues at coordinate 4,384 of CANJDH010000004.1, read as the reverse complement.
CTAACCAGAAGGGCGCTCAGTCGACCTTGACGTTGGCGCTCTGGATCACGCGGCGCCAGCGCTCGACTTCTTCCTTCATGAATGCGGCCATCTCGGCGGGCGTATTGCCGACCGGCTCGGCCGAAAGCTCCTGCAGGCGCCGAACTACGTCGGGGTTCTTGAGTGTGTCGGCAATCGCCGACGAGAGTTTCGCTGCGATGTCCGCAGGTGTCTTGGGCGGGGCTACCACGCCAAACCAGGTCACGGCAACGAAACCGGGCAAGCCCGATTCGGCCACTGTCGGCACGTTAGGCAAAGCCGGAATCCGTTTGAGGCTGCCGAGCGCCAATGCCTTGAGCTTTCCGGAACGCACGTGCTGCAAGGACACGCCGAGGTTGTCAAACATCATGTCGACCTGCCCGGCGAGCAGGTCGGTCAGCGCCGGCGCCGTGCCCTTGTACGGGATGTGCGTGATGCGCACCCCGGCCATCGACTTGAACAGCTCCGCCGTCAGGTGCGAAGTGGTGCCGCTGCCTTGGCTCGCGTAGTTGAGCTTGTCCGGATTGGCCTTGGCGTAGGCGATGAATTCCTGGATCGTGTTGGCGGGCACCTTGGGGTGCACCAGCAGGACATTGGGCACGGCGGCAATCACCGTGACCGGTACGAACTGCGCAGGATCGAATGCGAGCTTGGCATACAGGCTCGGGTTGATTACCAGCGGCGGCGGCGGCGCCGAGAGCAGGGTGTAGCCGTCCGGCTCGGACTTGAACACCGCTTCGGCGCCGATGTTGCCGGCGGCGCCGGCGCGGTTTTCCACCAGTACGGTCTGGCCGAAGCGCGTGGTGAGCTTTTCGCCGAGCACCCGCGGCAGGATGTCGGCGGTGCCGCCTGCCGGGAACGGCACGACGATGCGGATTGGTTTGGCCGGGAAATTTCCGGCGTCCTGGGCGGATGCAAGTCCGCTGCAAGCCAGCAACAGGGTGGCCGCAGTGCGGTAAACGAGGGAATGCATGCAAACTCCGGTTCGGCAGGGCGCCTGCCAGTTGATCCAGGTCAGAGTGACGCTGGAAGCGTTGATTATAATTTCAGTCGTGACACAGACGAGGCAATGGCCATGAAGGCAGCAGCGGCAGTACGGGAATGGCCTGTCGAGGGCTTGGCTCGCGTTCCCTACTGGGTGTATCAGGACGCGGCGCTGTATGCCAAGGAACAGAAGAAGATTTTTCGCGGCCCGACCTGGAACTTCCTGTGCCTGGCGGCGGAGCTGCCGGAACCGAACAGCTGGCGCACCAGCAACATCGGCGACATGCCGGTGGTGGTGACACGCGATGCCGATGGGGAGCTCGCGGCCTTCGAAAACCGATGCGCGCATCGCGGTGCCCTGCTGTGCCTCAAGCCCTGCGGGAAAGCAAAAGACATCGCCTGCGTGTATCACAACTGGACTTACGACCTCAAAGGCAACCTGCAGGGCGTGGCGTTCCGGCGCGGCATCAAGGGCAGCGGCGGCATGCCGGCGGACGCCAGGCCGGAGTCGAACGCGCCTGCCAAGGTGCGTATCGAGAATTACCACGGGCTGGTGTTCGGCACGCTGGCCGACGACACGCCCTCCGTGGAAACCTATCTCGGCCCCGACGTGGCGGCCAAGGTCAAACGCGTGATGAAGGCGCCGGTCAAGTCGCTCGGCGGCTACAGCCAGATGGTGCCGAGCAACTGGAAGCTGTACATGGAAAACGTCAAGGACACCTACCATGCCAGCCTGCTGCATTTGTTCTTCACCACGTTTCGCATCAACCGCCTGTCGCAAAAGGGTGGCGTGATCGTCGGCGGCGACGGCGGCTGCCACGTCAGCTACACCATCAGCGACCCGGCTAGCCAACAGAAGAATGCGGGTGACGAATACGAAAAGGCCGGAATGCGCTCGGCCAGCGACGGCTTCGCACTGGAAGCACCGGAGCTGATCGAATCGGTCGAGGAGATCGGCGACGGCGTCACGGTGCAGATCGTCGGCATCTTTCCCGGCTTCGTGCTGCAGCAAATCAAGAATTGCCTCGCGGTGCGGCGCATCGTACCGCGCGGCCTCAATGAAACCGAATTGTTGTGGACGGCATTCGGCTATGACGATGACACGGAGAAGTTGACGGCATTGCGCCTGCGCCAATCCAACCTGATCGGCCCGGCCGGATTCATTTCGATGGAGGACGGCGCGGCCACCGGGTTTGTTCAGCGCGGAGTGATCGCCGCGGGCGAGCGCGATGCGGTGGTGGAGATGGGCGGGCGTACCGTGGAATCGAACGAGTCACGCGTCACCGAAACCTCGGTGCGCGGTTTCTGGCAGGCCTGGCGCCGCCACATTGGCATCTGAGGGGCGGCATGATCGACATCAATATCCAGCTTGCCATCGAGAACCTGCTCGCGCGCTACGTGCACGCGATCGACGATGACCGCCTCGAAGAATGGCCGCAATTCTTTTCCACCACCGGACGCTACCGCATCACCACCCTGGAAAACCACAAGCAGGGATTGCCGCTGTGCATGGTGCAAGCCGATTCGCCGGCGATGATGCGCGACCGGATCGCGGCATTGCGCCACGCCAATATCTACGAAGCCCAGGGTTATCGCCACACGGTATCGAGCACCCTCGTGAAACCCTTGGGGGACAAAGCTTTCGAGGCGATCAGTAATTTCACGGCGACGCGCATCATGCACGACGGCGCCACCCTGCTGTTCGCAACGGGGCGCTACGTTGACCGCATTTCAGGCGGTGCGGAGCTGCTGTTTGACGACAAACTGGTGATCCTCGACAGCCGGCGCATCGACACGCTTCTGGCGATTCCGCTCTAAAACGAGCGCGGCAGGCCGAGCACGTGCTCGGCGATGTACGAATACACGAGGTTGGTGGAAATCGGCGCCACCTGGTACAGGCGCGTCTCGCGGAACTTGCGTTCGATGTCGTACTCGCAGGCGAAGCCGAAGCCGCCGTGGGTTTGCAGGCACACGTTGGCGGCTTCCCACGACGCCTTGGCGGCGAGGAACTTGGCCATGTTGGCTTCGGCGCCGCAGGGCTGGTGCGCGTCAAACAGGGTGCAGGCTTTCCAGCGCATCAGATTGGCCGCTTCGGTCTCGATGTAGTTGTCGGCGATCGGAAACTGCACGCCCTGGTTCTGGCCGATCGGCCGGTCGAACACGATGCGTTCGTTGGCGTATTTGGTGGCGCGGTCGATGAACCAGTAGGCGTCGCCGATGCACTCGGCGGCGATCAGGGTGCGCTCGGCATTGAGCCCGTCGAGGATGTATTTGAAGCCCTTGCCTTCTTCGCCAATCAAGTTGTCGACGGGAATCTCGAGGTTGTCGAAAAACAGCTCGTTGGTCTCGTGGTTCACCATGTTGCGGATCGGCCGCACCGTGAGGCCGTTGCCGATCGCTTTGTGCAGGTCGACCAGGAAGATCGACATGCCTTCGGACTTGCGCTTGACCTCGGCAACCGGTGTGGTGCGCGCCAGCAGAATCATCAGGTCCGAGTGCTGGATCCGCGAGATCCACACCTTCTGGCCGTTGACGACGTAACGGTCGCCCTTTTTCTCGGCCACGGTCTTGAGCTTGGTGGTGTCGGTGCCGGTGGTCGGCTCGGTCACGCCCATCGACTGCAGGCGCAGTTCGCCGCTGGCGATTCTTGGCAGGTAGTGCTTTTTCTGCGCGTCCGAGCCGTGGCGCAACAGGGTATTCATGTTGTACATCTGGCCGTGGCAGGCACCCGCATTGCCGCCGTTGCGGTTGATTTCTTCCATCACCACCGAGGCTTCGGTCAGGCCTAGCCCGGAGCCGCCGTACTCTTCGGGGATCAGTGTTGCCATCCAGCCGGCCTTGGTGAGGGCATCGACGAAGGCTTCAGGGTAGCCGCGCGCATCGTCGATCTTGCGCCAGTATTCGTCGGGATATTGCTTGCACAGTTCGCGCAGGGCGTCGCGCAGGTCCTGGTGGGGGGGCTGGATCTGGGTGGTCATGGCGGATTGGCGGATTGGCGGATTGGGAGTGCTATGCTGACCCGATGATTATGCATCGTGGTGAAAAATGAGAAAAATTCTCTCGCCGGTTGCCGGCAGCGTGTTCCGGATTCAGGCCTTGGTCGGGAGCCGGGTTGCGGTGGACGACGAAGTCATGCTGATCGAGTCCATGAAAATGGAACTGCCGGTGCTCGCCGACATTGCCGGCGAGGTTACCGCGCTGCTGGTGGCGCAAGGCGATGTTGTCAAGGAAGGCCAGCCCTTGCTGTTGCTCGCCTAACGGCCGCCGAGCAAGGAGCCGCCGCGCCGCTGCTGCGAATTGGCGTTGCGTGCCGGCTGCGCCGCGCCTGAGCGAGGGGCGGGTGCTGCCGGGCGCGATTGCGGTGCCGGCGCACGTCGTGCGG